>SUVZ01000228.1 GCA_015061765.1 Lentisphaerota bacterium | reverse complement strand
CTCCAGGAACGCAGTGATCTGCTCCACCATCATGTATCCGACAAGCCACAGGAGAAGTCCGGCCGGAATGAGCACGGAAAGCGACATGGACACAAACGCCAAAGTGGGATTCCTCAACTGCTTCAGGAACCAGCTGTAATACGGCTTGAAGAACATCGCAAGCAAGACGCCAAGGACGACCGGCACAAGAGCGGGTGCAGCGAGGTCCACAACCTTCAGCAGACCCCAGCAGATCGCCATCGCAAAGGTACAGACGACGGTAACCGCAATGGAGGTGACTCCGGCCGCCACCCATTTCCTCTGACGTTCACTCAAACCTAGCATGGGCAGGCCTCCTTCTTCCGTCCTTCACCGCGGAAATCAAGCAGGTGCCCCAGCAACGAACGGACTCCGCGATAGTAGAACGTAAAATCAAACAGCGTGCGAGTTGAGGTCAACCGGCGCCACAGCGCCGCAGGCTGAAGGAACCCGCGGTACACGTCGCGTATGGCGCACTTTATCTCCTCCTCTGTCGCAAGAGGCGTCTTTGTGATGGCTCGACGCATGTCATACTCGTCCCAGTCAAGGGAGGTGAGGCCATCGGCATCCTTGAGCTCCTTGAAAAGCGGAGTGCCGGGATATGGAATCGTCAGGGTACACTGCAGTGTGGATGCGTATCCCTTCGCAAGCATCCTGCGGGCCAGGGCAACTGTATTTGCGATCTCCTCCCTGCCTTCCCACGCATGGCCGAACATGAACGTGAGATGCACGTCAAGCCCCGCCTCGCTCGCCCATCTTGCGCCCTTTTCGATATCGTCGACCTTGAGGGCCTTAACGAACCTGTCGAGCGTGACCTGATTGGCGGACTCCACACCGAACAGCACCAGACGGAACCCCGCCCTGCGCATGAGACGGTAGTCGTCCGCAGAAAGGCGGCCGAAACGCATGTTGCAGTCAATGCGCACCTTTTTGTTCAGCCCGCGCTTGATCATCTCGTCGCAGAACGTCTCCATGAAGCGCCCGACCGGGAACGATCCCGAATCGTCCATGACCTCCCTCACTCCATATTCCCTGACAAGGTGCTCGATCTCGTCCACCACATCGATCGGATCGCGCGTACGGTATGTGGGATAGAGGGTGGTCCAGCTGCAGAACGTGCACTTCGCGTGCCAGCAGTCGCGTCCGGACATTATGTACGTTCCGGGGGTTCTGCGGAAATTCCCGTTCTTGACGGCATACAGTTCCCATTTGCAGAGATCCCGGTCGATCCACGGCGTCGTTTTCAGGTCATGGTTGAGCTGAAAACGTCCGGTGCTTTTCACCGACCCGTCAACGCCGCGATACCATACGCCCGGCTCGTACCTGGACTCATCGCCGCCTGCGGACACAAGACTGTTCAGAAGAAAATCCCAATCGCCGCCGGTCAGCACAAAATCGACCGGGGAGTTTGCCATCGTCTCCTCCGGCATGGCCGTCACGTGATCGCCGACCAAGACGAATCTTGTCTGCGGCTGCAAACCTTCCCTGTGTTCAGAGATCCACTTCCAGTGGCGCTTGACCACGGGGGTTTTGGTCTCCAGAACAACATAATCCGGACGGAACGCGGCGAGCCGACTGTCGAATTCCGAAGGAGACAGCTCCTCGGCTATGCCATCAAGCCACAGGACATCGTGTCCTGCGGCCTTCAGCATGGTTGCCGCCGTGGCCGGCACAACCGGGAATATGTACGTAGGGCGGGAGAACCACTGGAACTGCCTGTTCTGGGAAAGGAGCGGCACCCCTTTCTCGCTAGGCAGCGGAGGATAGCATATGGCGATTCTCATTACCGTCTCCCGCCGGTCCACTGCTCATGCAGCCAGACCATTACCACTTGTAGCCGAGACCAAGCGTGTAGCGGAGATCGGAATGCTTGGTGCCTTCTCCGACTACGCTCTTGTAGTCCCACTCCACTTTTCCAAGCAGCTGCCAATTGGCCTTGAAAGCATAGGTAAAGCCAAAGTCGCTGTCGATGATGTAGTTTTCGGCCCAGTCGGCGGTATCAGGGAGGTACTCAAAGTTGTGCGTGAACAGGAAACCGTCCAGCCAACCAGGGTCCCACGTAAGATGATGCGCATAGCGGAACGCAGCGTAGTCATCCGTAAAATCAGATTCATAACGCTCCTTCACCCAGGAGGCGCCAAGTTCCTGATTGAAGCTCCAGGTACCGAGTCCGTCAAACGAACGGCCCTCAAGCCACTGAATACCAAGACCGGCGCCGAGACGAAGACGATAGTCAAGTTCCATGATGCGATCATATTCATACTTGCCGTTAATGTAGGAGTAGAACATTTTCGTCCAGAAATGGTCTCCCTGTGCATGGATCTCAAAACGGTCGTCGGTCTTCTGCTTGCTTTCCTTCGAGTCGCCGGACTGGGCGAAGTAGTACGCTGCGGCCGCGGTGAAACGATCGTTCTCCCAACGGCGGGAAGCATCAGCCATGAGCGTGACGGTTTCGGAGACCGTGTTCCCCCGGGCTGCGCTCGCAGAGAGGTTCACGCTTCCGTGCCACGTCTCCTTGACGGGAACGACCGCCTTGACCTCTTTCATGTCAACTGTCCTGCCATCAATCGAATAGACCCCGTTGGAGCATGACACAACGCCTGACTCCTCACGCTCATCGACATATTCAACCGGCTTGGCCTCGTCAGTGGTCATCGAGACCACATTGTCCTGCTTGATCTTGACGGTGCCGACATCGTCGGATGCAAATTCGATCGTCCCGCCGGAAATGTGCTTTACGGTTCCTATTAGCTTCGCGCCCGATTTCATGACAATAACATCCGCGGAAGCGACAAGCGCAATGCAGAAGGCCGTCGCGCAAACAAGTGTTTTTTTCATTGATTTCAAATCCTTAATCTCTAAAAATACATGCATTATACCATAAAGTTGCCGTACACCGCTACTGACCGACTTTATGCATCCGCCATCAATCATCCTCGACAAGGAAACTGGCCATCACGACTCAGAGAGTGACGCCGTCCTTGAAGATGGCGATCTCCCTGGCTCCGAAGCGTTCGTTCGTGGCGGGTTCTCCTGACGCGACCGCGAGCACCTTGTCCGCGAAGGCTTCGGTATCGGGGTTTGCCATGGCGTCCCAGTCGATCCACGCCGCCTTGTCGGTGGCGAGCTTCGTGTTCGTCGCGATCTTCATCGTCGGCACCACGGTCCCGAACGGCGTGCCGCGTCCAGTGGTGAACAGCACCACATGGCATCCTGCCGCCGCAAGGACGGTGGAGGCGACGAGGTCGTTGCCGGGCCCCGTGAGCAGGGAAAGGCCCGGCTCCCTGAGACGCTCACCATATCCAAGCACGTCCATCACCGGCGACGAACCACCCTTCTGGACGCAGCCGAGAGACTTGTCCTCGAGCGTCGTGATGCCGCCCGCCTTGTTGCCTGGGGAAGGATTCTCGTAGCACACCTGGTTGTGGCGCGTGTAGTAGTCCTTGAAATCGTTGATCATCTTCACGCACTTGTCGAACGTGGCACGGTCCTTGCAGCGCTTCATGAGAAGCGTCTCCGCGCCGAACATCTCCGGCACTTCCGTAAGGACCGTATAACCGCCGCGCGCAACAAGCCAGTCGGAGAGCCGTCCAACGAGAGGATTCGCGGTAAGGCCCGAAAAACCGTCGGAGCCGCCGCACTTGAGACCTATCTTGAGTTCGCTCACGGGAATGGGTTCGCGTTCGGGAGTGCGGTTAGCGATGAGCTCGGCGATGAGTTCCTTGCCGCGTTCGAACTCGTCGCCGGGATCCTGCGCGCGCAGGAACCTGATGTTGAGCCTCGACACGTCACCAAGACGCTCCTTGAACGTCTCCAGCGTGTTGTTCTCGCAGCCAAGGGCGACAATGAGGACGCCGCCTGCGTTCGGATGGTGCGCAAGGGCGGCAAGAAGATTCGCCGTCGTCTCATGGTCGTCGCCGAGCTGCGAGCATCCGTAGGGATGCTCCAGCGCGATGCCGCCGCATGTGGCGGCAAGACGGCGGCTGAGGTTGTTCACGCAGCCGACCGTCGGAATCACCCAGATGTCGTTGCGGATGCCGACCTGTCCGTCGGCGCGGCGGTAACCCATGAACGTGCGGGAGTCGGCGACCTTCTCCACCGGCTTGAACTCCGGCTCGTAGGTGTACTCCAGCAGTTCGCCAAGGTTGGTCGCGACATTGTGCACATGCACATGGTCGCCCTTCGCGATGTCGCACGTGGCATGGCCGATCGGCATGCCGTACTTGATCACGTTCTCGCCGCTCTTGAGGTCGCGAAGCGCGTACTTGTGCCCGTCCTCGCGGATCTCCACATTGTCATCCGGGTGAATTATCATGTCCGCTCCTTCAGCAGTTGGTCTTCACCATGTCGGCGAAACCGGGTATGGAGGTAAGGTCCATGCCCCAGAAGTCGGTCTTCCTCATCACCTCGTCCGCGGACGGATTACCCTTGAAGAACTCCATCACGTCCGCGCTGTCGTTCACCTTGTCCGTACGGTAGAACTTGATGAGCGAGCCAAGAGACTTGACGAGGCCCTCGGGCAGCCTGCCGAACTTCGCGTTGTAGTCGAGAATCGTGGGCAGCACGCGCACCTTCCACTTGGAGACGGAGTTGAGAGAGATGGAAAGCAGCCTATGGTTCGCGAACGGGTTCGCAAAACGCTCCAGGACACTCTCGGCGTATGCGCGCTTGTCGTCCTCGGGAAGGTCGATTGTGGGCGAGATCTCCTCGAACAGTATCTGACGGAAGAACGCGTTGAACTTCGGATCCTTCACGAGTTCATCGACGAACGTGAAGCCTGCAAGATGGCCCTCGAGAACGGTCGCCGTGTGGGCTCCGTTCAGGAAGCGCACCTTGCGCGTGCGGTAGGGCTGCATGTCGGGGGTGTAGACCACGTTGATTCCGGACTTCTGGAGCGGAAGCTCCTTCTCGAGGTCGAATCCTGCGTCGGCCTTGGCCTTCGGCACCTCGATCACGAAGAAATGGAAAGGCTCGCCGCACACCAGCACGTCATCGCGCTCGCCGAGCTGCTTCTCGTAGCGCTCTGCGGACTCTGCGTCCGGACGGCCAGCGACGATGCGGTCGACTAGCGTAGAGCAGAAAACGCACTCGTTCTCGATCCAGGCCGCGAGCTCCGCATCGTTCCAGTCGGCCACGTACTGCAGCACGCACTTCTTGAGATTGTCGCCGTTGTGCTCGATCAGCTCGCAGGGAATGAACACGATACCCTTGCCGTTCGCCGCCTTGCGGGTCTTCAGGAGCTTGGCCACCTTGAACGGGAAGGTGTCGGCATCCTTACGGTATTCGATGCCGGCCTCGGTCGTGTTCGACACGATGAAGCGAAGGGAGTCAAGCTCCATGGTCTTCTCGATCTCAGCCCAGTCGCCCTTCGCGCAGAGCACCTTCTCGACCGTGCGGTTCTCCTCGATGATCTCGACGGGCTTGCCGCCTTCGACGCCGCGAAGGCACGTATGATAGAACCCGTTACGGTCGTTGAGAATCTTCGAAGGCGGAGAGAGCTCGTCGCCAATGGCCTGGACGATGCGCACCGCGCCGTTGAAGCCGGCCTTGTCGTTCATCTTCTGGACCATCCAGTCTATGAAGCAGCGGAGGAAGTTGCCTTCGCCGAACTGAAGAATTTTTATCTCTTTATCCATTTCATTTTTCCTTTCTAAAAAACAGCCGCAAAACGCAAAAGACTTCTCAGTTGCGTTTAAGCGGGAATTATATCACAAAACAATGTCCCAACGATATCCACCCCCAATTTGGATGCCGCAAAACGATAACGCCTCAATGATGCTCCAGATAGTGCTGAGCCGCCTGAGCAGCCTGGGCACCTGTACTTGCCGCGACCACCGCCTGTTTGTACAGAGGATTTGCGCAGTCGCCGGCGACGAAAATGCCGGCGACATTCGTGGTGACGCCTTCCGTACGGACATATCCGGCCTCGTCAAGATCGACGGAGCCCTTCAGAAAGCCCGTCTGCGGATCGTGCCCTATCGCCACAAACGCCCCTGACACATGAAGTTCATCTCCATTGGACAGCCTGAGCGAGGAAAGCTTCTTTCCGTCACCCTCAAAGGACAGAACCTCCGTATTCATGAGCACCTTTACGTTAGGCATTCCCAGAACCCGGTCAATCAGCACCTTCGTCCCGCGAAACGAGTCGCGACGATGAATCAGCGTCACCGACGCGCATATCTTCGCGAGATGGATTGCATCCCCGAGCGCAGTATCGCCACCGCCGATCACCGCCACATCCTTCCCCCTATGGAAGTTTCCGTCGCACACGGCGCATGAGCTTATCCCGTGATACTTGTAGACATCCTCGCCGGGAAGTCCCGTCCATCTCGGCGAG
>SUVZ01000227.1 GCA_015061765.1 Lentisphaerota bacterium | reverse complement strand
CGAGGGCGGCACGGCATTTCGGCGCGTGAGGCCACCGATTGCCTTGGCAACCGCTGACCGGTGAGCCGAACGAGTGCCGCCCGCAGGGAGGGTTCCCGAAAACACCTCTCGCCCAGCGCTATGCGGAGCGAGCCCGTGGGGCGGACTCCCGGAGCCGAAGTATCGTTACAGCTCGCAGGAATCACATGCCCCCTCATATACAGTCGGCAAAATGGGGGGTGTGTCTGAAAAAATCGGTATTCAACCCATTGGTCAATATGTATTTCACCCTTAATTTATGGGCACAAAATGACTTTTTCAACTTTTTTAGCCTGTCGCTAAAGGTACTCCTTGGTATCCCCATTTCTTGCCATGATTTTCCTCTCAGAACTGCACGTGCGAAGGCTCTATCTGACTTATTAAGTCTACGCATTGCGCTATCAATACGGTTCTTTTCTTTCATGTGAATCGATTTCCAGTCGCAAGCTTCGACAATGCGCTCGGTGGCGCGGCCATCTGCCATCGTAAGCGCGTTGTTTCCGACGCGCCTGAGGCTTGGTTTTGGGGTTGTTGTTTCATGGCTTTCTCCTTGATTTCTTGCTTGAAAACCCTGCCGACACTCGCTGGACAGGGTGAAAGCGAAACAGACAAACTAAAAAGTTTTCGTTGATTAGACTGCTATCACTTTTTTCATGTTTTCATATTCACGGATGAGGATTGTAAATGCAATGACACTTGTTCAATGTGTGTTTTTTTTTTGAATAAAATTCTGGTTTAAACCAGGGAGTTGCGTAGAATGATTCTGTGTTATACTCCCCACATATGAGATGCATAGGACAGATATGCGCAAACAAATACCTGTTGATTGCGGATGAACTCGGTGAAGAGATTCGTGCCGGCAGGTATGCGGTGCGCAATTCATTTCCGAGCCTTACCCAGATCATGCGTAGGTTTGGTGTGTCTCGTCCGACCGCTATGCGAAGTGTGGCAGAGCTGAAGCGCTCAGGATTGCTCAATGCCTCGCCTCGTTCAAGCATGTACGTCTCAAAGACGGCGACATCTCGAAAGATTGGGCTTATCGTTCCCGGTATTGCAGTGACGGATTTCTTCAAGCCGATAGTGAGTGAGATCAACAGGTTTGCACACGAAGCGAACTATGAGCTTCGCTTCGGAGAGGTGTGGAGCGAGATCCGCGAGGAGCGGACAACTCAGGTGCGTGCGCTTGCAGAGGAATTTTGTGACGGCAATTTTGCGGGCGTAATCTACGAGCCGATGGCGGGGCCGCTTGGGGACGAGATAAATCCCATTGTGCTCGGAATGTTCGAGCGAAAGAAGATTCCTGTTGTACTTCTTGACTGTGACATCGTGCCATTCCCTCAGAGAAGTGGATATGATGTTGTTGGAGTGAACGATCTGGAGGCCGGTGCGAGAATCGCGAACCATCTCATTTCTGTCGGTGCGAAGAGCATCCATTTTCTGATCGGGAACCTCTATCCCATGACATTCGCCAACCGGCTTGCAGGAGCGCAGTTCGCGCTGCAGCTCGCTGGTGTGAAGATGTCTAAGGGCGGTAATGTGCTCTATGCGGAGGCGGACGATCTCAAGTCGCTCAAACGCTACCTCAAGCGGCAGAAGGTGCGTCCGGACGCCTTCATCTGCAGCAATGATCTGATTGCGGCGGTTTTCAAGCAGACTCTTGAAGCTGCCGGTCTGCGCGTGCCGCAGGACGTGATGCTTACCGGTTTCGCCGATATGCCGATCGCCTCGCTCATGTCGCCCAAGCTCACCACGGTGCATCAAAACCGGGAAATGATGGCGCACATGGCGTTCAAGCGGCTGATGGATCGCATAAACGATCCAAGCCTTCCCCCTTGCGACTTCTTCCTCCCGTCGAATCTTGTGGCAAGGGAATCGACATTATCAAGTAAAAATTTTAAACGAAGAAAATCATGAAAGAGAAAACGGCAGTTAAATCTATTTTATCGATTGCATCGATATTGTTTGCTTTTTGTGCTGTGTGTGCTCAGCGTCCGACGCCAAGCAGAGCGCTTCGCGCAAGGTTAGAGAAAGGTGTGGATGTAATTGGTATTGTTCATTGGGGACTTAACACCTATACTGATCGAGAATGGGGATATGGTGACGAAGATCCAACGATGTTGAATCCAATTGCATTTAATGCGGATCAAATTGTTAATGCATGTAAATCCGGTGGGCTGAAGGGATTGGTTGTTGTCGCCAAGCATCATGACGGGTTCTGTCTGTGGCCAACTAAAACCACATCACATAACATCGGCAAATCTCCGTTTCGTGGCGGCAAGGGAAACTATGTGAAGGAAATGGAACAGGCCTGCCGTCGGGCAGGGCTCAAATTCGGAGTGTATATCTCGCCTTGGGATCGCAACAGTGCGCACTATGCAACGGAAAAGTACGTAGAGATATACCATGCGCAGATAAAGGAACTGCTCGGCGGTGATTACGGTGACGTGTTTGAGATGTGGTTCGATGGAGCGAACGGTGGAGACGGTTGGTATGGCGGTGCAAATGAGCGCCGCAAAATAGGTGTTGCAGGTAAATACTATCAATTTGATGAAGTATATCGTTTCGTTCGTGAACTTCAGCCGTATGTAACGATATTTGCCGGAGAGAGTGATGATTCTGAATTTCGCTGGCCTGGAAATGAACGCGGTATTCTTGATCCAGATTCAAGAGCAACTGTAGTACCGACAGGTGGCTATGCAGATGGAAAATATCTCAATTCTGCCTATAGACCGCAAATTAACACTGGAACAATAAATGGTACGCATTTTAGGATGTGTGAAGCCGACTTTCCTCTCAGGAAGGGCTGGTTCTACCATGAAAGTGAGAGAGGAACGACCAAAAAGGCTGCTTATCTGACCCAGCGTTTCATCGGCACCGTCGGAAACGGCGGGACGATGAACATCGGCATCGCCCCGAACAAGATTGGAGTTCTCAATGAAGATGACGTTCGGGAACTCAAAGGTTTCGGTGAGATGCAGAAGGCGCTTTTTGCCAATGAAGTGACTGGGGACGGCAAGCCGTACAACATGATTGAGATGTGCGAAGACCTCGCGAACGGCGAACTAGTGGACGGATGGCGAATCCTTGCCGACGGGAAGGAAATCCTTTCCGGGAAATCCATCGGCTATCGGCGCATGAGGCTTCTTGAAACTCCGGTCTCCCCGCAGAAGACGGAACTTCAGATCACGGCGCACGGCGGCGTATTGCTGCCGATAACGCTTCGCCGCTACTATGTCGAACCGGACCTTGTTCACGCCATCCTCACCGCCACCGGCGACTGCGGCGAAACGGATACGGTGAAAGGATTGGGAGACGGAAAGAAGTCTGCGGTTGCACTTTGAAAACAGAACTAGAGGGAGATGTACGAGCTAATGAAGGATGCCAAGCGCCTCAACAGGATCGAGCGGGCGATTGCAGCTTCTCCGAAGAGTTCGTCCTCCTGAAAGGAATGAAAGGTAAAAGTCCATGACAACAGGAAAAACAAGAACTATTGCAACGATCTGCGTGGCAATCGCGTCTGCGATGACGGAAGCGGTCACCATAAACTTCACCGGTTCATCGAGCCTTGACCTCACGGACTCTGGAGCAACGTCGTCTGACTACGTCAACATCAAGGAATCGGCGCAGTATGGGATCGTAACAAATGGCATGCCTATTTCGCTGGCGGGCCTCAACTTGTATCCGAAAAGTGTCTACGGGTTGTGTGACGGATGTACCCTTATGCTTGACTACGGACTTCTCATCCACGGATCCTCGCCGATGTATCCGGCGATATTTAAGCAGTCAGGTGGCACGTTCGCCGACAGTTATCCCGTCTTCGTCGCTGCCACGTCAGGCAATGGACAGCAGGGCAACGAAAGCGGCTACGCAGAGTATCTTTTCGCCGGAGGCAGCGCAACCATGAGCGCTCTCTACGTTTCGAGCGGGATTTCGGTCAATACGGGCAAATACCCATCGTCAGGCGTGTTCACCCAGACTGGGGGAGATTTCACCGCGCCGAAGCTCGGTTTCGGCTCGAAGACGCAGTGGAACGCAGAAGGCAACTGTCAGACAAATGCGCATGCCTTCGTGCGACTTGAAGGCGGAGTGTTTAACCTAGGCGCGGACCGCATCTCCTCCTATCGCTGGAACGAGAACGAGGCGGGCGAAGATTTTGGCAACAGCACATACAAGATACAGCTTGCAGGAGGCACGCTCACGGATGGCGCCGGGAAGAAGGCGGATTGGACAAACACCTATCAGCTTGAGGTTTCTGACGAGGGCTCATCGACGATTGATTGGGGATCGAAGCGTTTTGTGCAGGCGGCGCCGCTCTGTGGCGCAGGTACTCTTGTGAAGAACGGTTCCGGCGAGATGATCCTTACGGACGCGACTCGCTTCACCGGCACACTCAACGTAGAGGCCGGATCGGTTCGCGTCGTGGGTGTCCCCGCAGACAACTACACTGACGACTGCATTATTTTCATCGGCGACAAGGCATCGACGGGACTTTCCGACGGTGCCCCGATTTCGTCGTGGACCGACGAATCAGGTGCGCTGACGGCGCAGATGCCGTCAGCTGTAGGCCTCATCACGGCCTCCGCCTGGACTAATGTCGTTCTCAACCCAACCGTTTCCGCGGCTTCCTTCAACGGCCACGCGGGCATAAAGTTCACGCGGAGCGGGACGGATGTGACGGGGCTTGTGATTCCAGCCGATTCCAATCCTCTCCGCGACGCCACGAACTTCACGGCCGTCGTCGTGTTCAGGAAGTCCACTATCGGCATCGGCAGCACGACATCCGACTACCAATACAACTACAACGAAGGCATTCTCGGCAGCGGCATCAGCTACGGCTCGAACGGATTCGGGCTTTCTGTTAACAATTCATGTCAGCCTGTCGCGGGTCGCGTCTACGACAACGGCAATGCGTCTGACGGTACGGATCTTTTCTGTGCCGTTGTCGGCGGAAGTGGCGTGTGCGACGGCAACGTCCATGTTATGGCCTATTCGGTGGATGGGGCCAATGCCGTCATGAGCATCGACGGCGTGACTGTCGCCAAGACTGCGGAGGGGTTGAAGGATGGCGGTTTCCCCTTAGCGAAAAATCCATTCTCCATCGGACTTCACACCGCGCTAGTCTGGAATAACTGGAACACGGCTTCCCCAAAACTTGCCTTCGAAGGCGAAATTGCGGAAATTCGCCTCTACAGGAACCGTGCGATGGGTGTGAGCGAATTGAATGCAGTATGCGCAGTCCTTGCGGAAAAGTACGCAGGCGCTGACGCCGCGCAGCTTGCGATCGACAGGACGGAGGTCGTTGCGGCGCAGTTCTCGTCCGCCGACGCTCCCGAGCTGCCGTCCGGCGCAATCGAGTTTGATGCAGACAGTATCTCCGCCGAAGACGGAGACGAGGTGACGTCCTGGACGGACGTCGGCAATTCTGTCACGGCTACGGTTGAGGCGGGGCTCGGCTCTGCCGGGCCAACGCTTGTCCACGACGCATTCGGCAACGCAGCTCTTCGCTTCGATGGCGCTGCGAAGACGGCGCTTGGCATCGCGGCGGACGACAGCCCGATCACAGGGCTGAATGACGTGACTGTGGCGGTCGTCTTCCGTACCGTGGCGGACGGCAACGCATATGTCAGCGACCAAAGCGCGAACAATTTCGTGGAAGGCAAGGGAATCGTCTCGACACTGGCGGACGGCGTGTGGAAGGAAAGCTTCGACACCGTGATCGGCTTCCACAAGGACGGCGTTGTCGGAACGGGATCTTCGAGGATTGGGAAGGACGACTACCTAATGATGACAAAGCCAATGCGAATGAATGACGGGGCTGCGCACATTGTCGTGTTCGCCATTGACGGTACGAATGCCAAAATCCGACGTCTGGTTGACGGGCACTTCCGTGAGGGGACAGTTTCTTCCAACGGAGCACGCGTGAGCGAAAACCTGAAAATCGGCTCGCTCAGGAGTAATCTCGACGGAGGATACTTTACTGGTGACATCGCAGCGGTCGTCCTCTGGACGAAGGCGCTCGAGGCGGACGAAATGCGGGAAGTGCAGGAACACTATGCGAAGAAGTTTGGCGTGCGTACCCTGGCTCGCAAGGCCTTTGTGCTTGACGACGTGTCGGATCGGGGCATTGGAGCGACGAACATCCACGTCGCCGCAGGGGCGACGTTCTCTGCGCCTACGACTGTCGCGCATCCTTTCACATTGTCCTCGATGCAGGCTCTTACTGGTTTGGGCGAATTCAAGGGTGCATACCGCTTCGTCGGTGGAGTCGTGATGGATCTCGGGGCGGTGATAGCCGCAAATATCGAAGATGTCCAGATTGCGGACGGCGCGGTTCTCAAGG
>SUVZ01000226.1 GCA_015061765.1 Lentisphaerota bacterium | reverse complement strand
GGCCATTGGACCAGAATGTCCGGTTTTCGATACCGGCCTTGCGGCAAGGGAGAAGTACATGTTCAACTGCGCCGGCATCGCCGCAATCGGCGATGCGGTTTACGTCTCCGACATGAACGGCAACCGCATTGTCGCGCTCGATGCGAAGACGGGTGCGCAGAAGGGCGAGATTTCTTGCGATGCGCCGCGCGGTCTCGCCGCCGCGCCGGATGGCGCATTGTGGGCGGTGTCCTCGAACCGACTTGCGCGGTTCGATTGTTCACAAATCTCAAATGTTCACAAATCCTCATTGAGAACAAATACAAATCATTTACCATTTGTGAACAATTCCCTTTCCGCTCCCTACGCCATTGCCATCGGACAGGACGGGACGCTCTACGTGAGCGACCTTGGCGACAGCCAGCAAGTAAAGGTGTTCTCCCGCGACGGCAAGATGCTTCGCGCATACGGCAAGCGAGGCGGGCGGGGTTTTCTC
This sequence comes from Lentisphaerota bacterium, assembly GCA_015061765.1. The sequence goes on along the minus strand of SUVZ01000226.1, from coordinate 5,885 downwards.
GGCAAAATCGACTACGACGCCTTTCTCATGCCGTTCGGCCTTGCCGTTGACAAGACCGGCGCGCTTCTTGTGGCAGAAGCTTCTGCGCCGAAAGTCATAACGGATCTCGATGCCGCGACAGGCGCGGTGCGAAGGCGCTATTTTGGCGATACCGCGTATTCGCCGTCGAACATTCCGGACTGCGACGATCCACGGCTCCAGTATTACTCGATTGAAGGCCCGAATTCATTTGCGCGGCAGCGACTTGGAGAAGTGCCCGATGCAGCGTGGGATTTTACCGGCGCGGGGCTTGGCGAGTTCGGGTCGGTGCTGTCCACAATGAATATGCCGGAAGTGATGCGCTGCGACAACGGACGAAAGTATCTTGTCCCGGACGGGAGGCCGATGACGATCTGCATTGTCGGCGACGATGACGCGATGAAGCCCGTCGCCGGCGTGTTCCCCGATCCGCCGGCGAAGAAGGGATCGCCAGTCACGGCGCTGCGTCTCTGGATGGACATGAACGGCGACGGACGGCGACAGGAAAGCGAGTCCTCCGCCGTCTCGAATGTCGCAGGTCGCGTCCTGCGCTGGTCTTCTACGATTGGCGCGATGCGCATGGAGAAAAGCGGAGACTTGTTTCTTAACACGCATGACAACGTGGTCGTCGGCATCCCGTGCCGCGGCTTTGACGGGACAGGGGCGCCGCGCTGGGATGCGGCGGCTGCGTACGTGGCGATTCCCGAAATCATCGCCGGAAAGTCCGCGCTCCACCATACATGGCGTTCAGGGCTTTTGGGACTGCGGCGCGATTCGGCAGGCAATTTCTATGCGGCGGTCGATTGCAATCTCGACTACGCCTCGCCGGAACTCACCAAGGCCATGAAGCTTGGCATGGGGCACTCGTCGGAATACAACGGTGTATTCATTTGCAAATACGCGCCGGACGGTTCGCCGGTCTGGCGCGTCGGGCGCAAGGCGACGGGCGGACTGAAACCCGGCGAGATGCTCCACCACTGGGTGTTTGCGGGGATGGTTGGCGACGATTACGCCGTTGCAGCGAGCGAGTGGGGAACATTTACCGTCTATACCGCCGACGGTTTCTTTGTCGACACGCTCTTTGACGCGCCGGGATTGCCGGGGCGCGGACAGCCGTACACTTTCAGCGGCGAAGATTTCTCGGGACGCATCCAGGCGTTTCCGGAGCGAGGCGAGGTGTGGGCGTACAACGCAGGGCAGTCGTTCAAGGTGAAGGGGTTTGAGAAGTGCCGCGTCGCCGGCGAGTGGAGGACGAACGGCGTCGTGAGGCTGGAGCGTGTCGCGCCGCTTTTCGTGCCCGGCGCAAAGCCGAAGCCGATAGAGAAGGCGAAGATCGAGCGCGTCTGCGGCAAGGTGGTCTTCACCGCGCATGTCGTGGACGATACACCGCTCGTGAACGTCGCGCCAGACGCCTCCGCAGTGTTCAAGGGCGGCGATGCAGTCGGGTTCGAGATAGGCCCCGGAAGAACTTTTAGCCGCAAAGAACGCAAAGGACACAAAGAGACGTTTACCCGCATACTTGCGGCGCGGATTGGAGGCGTTGACCGCGTGATTGCGATGCAGCAGGGAGGGACGCGCTTGTCGCGTCCTCAGGAATATTCAACTCCGGCTGGCGGAACTGCTGCGTTCAGTTTCGTCGGCGACGCGCCTGTAGCGACAGTCGCTTTCTCGCAAACTGCCGATGGCTACGATGTTCGTATTGAAGTGCCGGAAACGCTTTTCGAACTCGATTTCTCCCAACCCGTCTTTTGGGACGCAGAGGCGCTATTCTCCGGCGACGGCGGGCGCGGCGTGGGAACAATGAAGCGCGTCTATCTCTACAACGAGGAAAAGTCGCAGACGTCGATGGTGGATGACACCCCGACCGAGGCGAGACTGCATCCAGAAGGATATGAGGAAGTGAAATGGTGAAGATTATGCGTCCACTTCCGGCTATAATAGTCCTTGCATTCTCTGCGGCTCTGCGGCTCTGCGCGAGTGAAATATCATACACTCTCCCCGAGGCGGCGAATGTCACCATTGTCGTCGAGGACGCGCAAGGTCGGCGCGTGCGCAACCTCGTCACCGATGCGCTGCGAGAGGAGGGAAAGAACGTCGAGACCTGGGACGGATACGACGACGCGGGGAATCCTTGCGCGGCAGGCGAATACCGCTGGCGCGGACTTACGCACGGAAAGATCGAGAGCCGATATGCGGGGTCGTTCTACTCGCCCGGCGATCCGCCTTGGCGCACGATGTCGCAGTCGCACCGCTACAACATCAACTTCACCGGCGCGGGAGGGTGGCTTTCAGATCATTGTCCGCCGCTTTGCGTCGCCGCCTCTGGAGGTGATGTGTTTGTAGGCGCACAGATGGCCGAAGCTGGATGCGCGATAATCCGCGTTGATGACGCGACGGGCCGCAAGATATGGGGAACTTCTATGGTTGCGCTCACCGGGGCAAGCGCGTTCGCCCGCGATGGAGATACGCTTTTCATCGCCGGCGAGGGCGGATGGAGCAACAACAAATTAAGCGTCATCCGGCTTGACCTGAATACTTACGGCTTTGTTCCGAATCCCGATGCCGTGGCGAAAAAGCGGGGCGGCGCGGACATCCACCAGCAGCGGTCGAGCGCCTTTGTTCAGGAGAAGCAAAGCGACTTCTCTGGCATCCGCGGCATGACTCTCACGCCGGACGAGATTGTCGTCTCGCTCGCCGACAAGGGCGGACGCATCGTCTGCTTCTCGCGTAAGACCGCAGAGTTCACGCGCGAGATTGCGCTTCCCGGTGCGGGGCAGCTCGCCCGCACCCCGGACGGGGCGATATGGGCGGTGTGCGAGAAGGGGGTTGTCAAGGTCGATAGCAATCCTGTAAATCTTGTTAATCCTGTCAAAAAACTGCTCGCTCCTCGCGGGCTTGCAATCGACGCCGAGTGCAATTTCTATGTCTCGGATGTCGCGGCTGGACGCTGCTGCGTGGAGGTCTTCGCGCCGGACGGAACGCATTTGCGCACCATCGGCCGTCCCGGCGGACGGCACGAGGGCAAGTTCGACCCGCTTGCGATGGGAACGCCTGTCTCGCTCTGCATCGACTCGCAGAACCGTCTTTGGGTTGCCGAACACGACTTCCGCCCGAAGCGCGTCAGTGTATGGAACGCGAAGACCGGCGAGCTTGTGCGCGACTATGTAGGTGGACCATATTACGGCGGAGGCGGGTCTGTCGACGCGAGAGGACGCTTCGCATACTACGACGGAATGCGCTTTGCGCTGAAGCCGGGTCTTTCGGGCGCTGAAATCGACGCTGTTCTTTTCCGTCCGGAAGAGCATCCGGATGTTCCGTACAACACGGGCAAGCACAACCGCGCGGCGCCCTCGGTCGTCCGCGAATGGCGAGGCCGTTCGTTCCTTGTCGCAGACTGCGGCTATCGGAGCAGGCCGTTCATCGGCGAAATCGTCGGCGACCGTCTTGTGCCGCGAGTAGCCGTCTGCGACCTTGTGAAGACGAACGCCTCCGGCAAGGCGAATGCCGTAGGCGTTGCGCTTTGGCAGAACGGCAGGGCTGCGGAATGCGAAGGCCCGCGCGCCGCCATGATGTGGGCGGCGCGCATCGGACCAGGAATGGAGATTGTGCTGCGCATCCCGTCGCCGGGCAGCGATTGGCAGACCGACGCACTTGGAATCCTCAGTCCCGACGACAACCTTCGCTACGACTTCGCAAGGATGCGGCGGCTGGAGCTGCCGGACGAAGTGCGAGGTTCCGTCTATTCGGCGACGATGACGCCGGACGGCAAGGCCGTAGTCATCAATGCCGGGCGGAACAGGAATCGCGGCAACAACGTCATTGCAGCGGTTTCCGTTGACGACGGACGGCTTCTCTGGACGTACCCGAATCCATATCCCTCCAACGGACACAACTCTCCCCTCCCTTCGACCGGCGAGCTTCGGCACACATGCGGATTCGAGGGTTGGGCAGGAGATGTCTTCCAGCTAAACGGCAACAAGGGGACGCGCTATCTCTTCACGTCCGACGGACTGTTGGTCGCGGAGCTCTTTGGCGACCAGCGGATCACGCCGTCGCAATATTCTCTGTGCGAAGTGAGGCGCGGCGACGTCATATCCGGCTACAGTCTGAACGACGAGTGCTTTCGAGGGTGGCTCGGCGAATCCGCGGGAGGGAGGCCGTTCCAGATTGTCGGCAAGAGTTCTCTTTCGATCTGCGCCGTTGCTGGACTTGGCGGAGTCCGCCGGCTTCCGGGCGGGAAGATTGCGCTTGCGAAGCCGCCGCCTGAAAAGACCTTCTTGCCGCCGTCGGAGCAGGGCCCAGCGGTCGTGATGGATTGCGGTGGATTCGGCTTTCAACGCGGCTGGCAGGATGCGGTCATCCGTTCCTTCCCGGAGGACAAGGTGGCGGAAGCGGCGTTTGGCATAAGTCGCAGTAGCGGCGGTCCAGGGCCGCTGCGCCTTTGGGTTCGTGTCAAGGATGCCTCTCCGTGGGTGAATGGCGGCGGCGATCCGGAAGTGATGTTCAAGAGCGGAGACTGCATCGACCTGAGGTGGGCGGCGGATCCGAAGGCCAGTCCAAAGCGGCGGACGCCGGTGGAGGGAGATGTCCGCCTTCTTTTCGCGCCGGACGGTAAGGGAGGTGTCGCTGCGATAAAGTATGTCTTTGTCGATCCGTCCGTCGCGCCGGATGCACGGCGTTCGTTCACGTCTCCGACGGGAACCGCATACGTGGATCGCATCGAGGCGGTGCCGGTCAGGGCGAAAGTTGAGAAAACGAAGGACGGCTACGAGTTTACGGCGGACATCCCCTGGAAATTCCTCGGAGAAAACGGCAAACCTGCACAGGGCGAGACGCGCAGCGCCGACGTGGGCGTTCTCTTCGGCGATGCCGATGGCGCAACAACTGTCCGCCGCGCCTACCTTTTCGATCAGGAGTCGCAGGTTGTCAGCGACCTGCCGAGTGAAGTACGTGTAAATCCCTCAAGTTGGGGGGGCGTCAAGTTCTGACAAGCAATGAGGTTTCTTGAGGTGAATGCAAAAAAGATGAAGACACTGTGCGGAACAATCCTCGCGGCAATGGTGGTGTTGTTTGTTGATGATTGAGGGGACACGTCCAACCGATATATTAAACATATAATCGAATAAAACAGACAAGTGCCGTTGCCATTCGATTATATGTTTTCCGCTCTTATGTCGGTACCGGACCAGTATCCAAAGATGGTTCTTTCGCTTGATCGCGTCGATTTCTCGTCAAACGGAATCCGGCATGAATATCTTCCGGATTTCCTTATGGAAATGTGATCAAGCCGCGAGAATCCTGTGCGGAACAATTCTTGCGGCGAAAGAAAGGAGGCGGCACTGAAGGAAGAGTGAACAGCTTTTGCGCCGTGAGGCGCAATGATCTTTGACAACTGGCGACGGAGAAAGAAATGGCGATTTGATAACGATAATGTATGCAAATTGACAATCTATAGAAAGGTCGTTGACAATTTGCATACAATTATGTTATCATATTGACCAATGAAACATTGGGAAGCGATAAACGAAATCGGGTTGGACAATTATGGTATTGTCACAACGGACGATGCACGTGGGATTTGCAATCCCAGCGTTGAACTGCCACGATGGGTCAAAAGCGGTCGATTGGAGAATGTCGGTCGTGGCGTCTATCGCTTGAGTCAGTATACCCCAAGCGAATACGACCAGTATGCCGAAGCGGTTGCGCTTGTCGGCAAAGAGGCAATCGTCTATGGCGTGAGCGTTCTTGCGATGCACAACCTTGCGCTTGTCAATCCATCGAAAGTTTATGTCGCCACGGATGCGCGGCGGCGGAAGAGCCTTCCGCAATGGATTGAACTGGTGCGGCGCCCGACGAACGTAAAGAGA
>SUVZ01000225.1 GCA_015061765.1 Lentisphaerota bacterium | reverse complement strand
TTTCGATGAAGTGATGAAAGGTTGATCTTGAGCAGAGACCGTTCATACGATTTCATGTACGCCGCGCAGGCGACCGAGATTCTCCACGCCCCGACCAGGGCGTTGGAGACTTTTGGGACGACTTGCGTGAACTACCATCTGCTTGCGGAACTTGATGACTATCCCGGGAAGATACGTATCCGCGAGGGTAGGCTTCAGGCCAGCAAGCCGGAGATCATCACCCCCGAACGCTACGTCAAGGAGGAGTTCGAGGGGTTTGGCGAGATGGCCCAGCAGTATTACGATTTCCTCAAGCAGAACGAGGATTCTCTCAAGATACTCAAGTACGGCTACCGTCTCAAGCAGGAATCCTTTTCGGAGCAGATCGTCACTGATTCGATGGAGGCGGTGGCGGATCGCGTAATAAGCGGAGTGAAGTCCGGAAACAAGCCGTTCGACACTGTGATAAAAGGGGTCGATGATCCGTGGGATGTGTGTCTCATGCAGTTCTTCTGGCTCCATACGAACGCGTCCGTGTCGCACAACATGCGCGACTTCAAGAATGCGGGGTTGTTCAAATGACAAAGCGCACGAAGATAATCGCAATCGCAAACCAGAAGGGCGGTGTAGGCAAGACGACGACTGTCGTGAACCTCGCCGCCGCATTGGCGCGCAGGAGCCGCACGGTGCTTGTGGTCGATCTAGACCCTCAGGCGAACGCAACCGGTGGTCTCGGGCTGGAAAAGGAGGAGGGAGTATCCATCTATCCGGTTCTGCTTGGCAGCGCCGAGATTGCGGATGTCATCCAGCCTACCGCCTACGACAACCTGAACATCATTCCGTCCGAAGTCGATCTGGCGGGAGCGGAGATCGAGATCGCCCGCCGGGAAGACCATCTTTCTGTCATCCGCGACGCGCTTGCGCCGGTGCGTGAGTCCGGCGTGTTCGACTACATACTTCTGGATTGTCCGCCGTCCCTCGGCATCGTGATGACATCCTCGCTTGCGGCGGCGGATGGTGTTCTCGTTCCGATGCAGGCGGAGTTCCTTGCGATGGAGGGGCTTGGGCTCATCACGAACCTGCTTGAACAGCTTCGCGCAGGTGCGAATCCGAACCTTGAGTTGAACGGTATCCTTCTCACGATGGTGAACATGGTCGCTACTCAGACCAGGGACGTGATCGCCATGGTCAAGGAGAGGTTTGGCGACCGCGTGTACGAGACGACGATTCCGCGCAATGTCCGTACAAGCGAGGCGCCGAGCTACGGACAGCCCGTGATCCACTATGATCCGACCTGCAAAGGTGCCGTCGCATATAGGGCTTTCGCCAAGGAGTTTATCGCCCGTACGCCCACGCGCTTCAATGAAGTCGAGTCGGCTACGGCGGCGGTTCCCGGAGCTGAACCGGCGGCGGTTGGGGCTGCAACTGCCGAAGGTGTGCAGGTGCCGTCGGAGATTCCGGTCGTGGCAGTCGAGACTGAGACCGTAACACAGGAGCCTGAAACCAGTCATGACCAAGTCTCTTGAAGATTACATTGAAGTCGTGTATGTGCTGATACACGAGAAGAACCGTGCCCGCGTGCGTGACATCGCCACTTCCCTCAAGGTGAAGATGCCCAGCGTCGTGAAGGGTATTTCCGAACTGAAGAAGCTTGGCCTCGTCACGCAGGAGCCGTATGGTGACGTGGAGCTTACGGCGAAAGGCCGCCGCATCGCCACGATGATTCTCAACCGTCACAACAAGATACGCGAGTTCCTGATGCTTCTGGGCGTTTCCAAGCGCATAGCCGACAAGGATGCCTGCCAGATGGAGCACATAATATCGGCGGAGACCTTGGACCGCATCCGCGATTTCCTGCGGAAGGCCAAGAAGGGGTCTGCAGAGAAAGCGTCAGGGAATACGGAAGACATGAAGAAATGAAAATGAGCCCGCAACGTCAAGGTTGCGGGTGCTGTCTAGCATACGAAGGAGATATATCATGAGTTGGTTTCTCGGCGGCATTTTGTTTCTGGTCGCAGGGTATTTCACGTACGGCAGGTTCGTCGAGAGGATATTCCGTCCTGACGACCGCAAACCGCCTGCGATAGCCAATCCGGACGGAGTCGATACGCTTCCCCTGCCGCATTGGAAGAACATGCTCATACAGCTGCTGAACATTGCTGGCGTTGGACCGGTCATCGGCGTGATAATCGGCATCAAGTTCGGCAAGGTAGCGCTGCTCGTCATTCCTGTCGGTTGTCTTCTCATGGGGGCGGTGCATGATTTCGCCGGCGGTATGATGTCGTTGCGCAATGGCGGCGCCAACCTGCCGAGACTTGTCCGCAAGTATCTTGGAGGTGCGTACGCGACGGTATTCTCATGGGTGATGACGATTCTGCTCCTGCTGGTCGTGGCGGTGTTCATCAATGTTCCGGCAAACCTGATAGACAAGACCGTCCTTCCCTCCATCTCCTTCTTCTGGTGGGCGATCGCCATAATCTTCGTCTACTACATCGCCGCCACCCTATTCCCCGTGGACAAGATAATCGGCCGCATATATCCGTTTTTCGGGGCGCTGCTCATCATCGGTTCGGTTGCGATCTTCGCCGCCCTTGTCTGGACGGGGATTGCCAATCCGGCAATCCTCTCGGATTGCGCCCATTTCTCGGACTTCCAGGACCGGAACCCGCTTTTCCCGTGTCTTTTCGTGACCATCGCCTGCGGCATAATATCCGGATTCCATGCCACGCAGAGTCCGATCGTAGCCCGTACGATGACCAAGGAGCAGCATGCACGCCCCACCTTCTTCGGCATGATGGTGGCGGAAGGGCTGATCGCCATGATCTGGGCCGCCGCCGCGCTTGCGATGTACAACATCGAGCCGTCAAACCTGAACCTTGCCGGCCCCGTCGTGCTCGGCAACATCACGACGCATTTTCTCGGCAAATGGATGGGCGGCGTCACGGTGTTTGCAATTGTGGTTCTTGCGATAACGAGTGGAGACACCGCCCTCAGAAGCGCGCGGCTGAGCATTTCGGAGATGTTCAGAATTGATCAGGTCAAGCTCTCTACGCGCATCATGACGTGTCTTCCGCTCATCATCATCGTGTCGCTTCTTCTCTGGTGGTCCAATCAGAGCGCGAAGACGTTCAACAACCTCTGGAACTATTTCGCCTGGGGCAATCAGATGCTTTCGGCGACGACTCTCATGGCTGGCACCGTCTGGCTGCTCAGGGAGGGTAGGAAATTCGCCTCGCTGGTGACGCTTCTTCCTGGAATGTTCATGACGATGGTTGTCGCCACGTTTATCCTGTGGACGCCTGGCCGGGACGGAATGCCTGTGGGGATAATCCCCGGCGGAGTTTCCATGGTGTCCGCAGTCGCGGTTTCCATGTTTGTGTCTTCGGCTTTTGCCTTCTGGGTTGTCCGTCGGGGCAGCAGATCATGAGCTTTCGGATTGCGTTTCTGTCGTTTGCGCTCTTGACGGCGCTTGTGCCGTCCGTGTTCCTTCTTCCGCGGCTTGGTCTGAAACGCCGCACGCAGGTGCTCCTGACGGCGGCGCTGTTTCTCGTTTCGTGCCGTTTTCTGGTGAACCTTGTGTTCGCCGGCAGTATGTTCCATCCCGCCTGGCACCCAGCTGTCGTGTACACATGGGGGACTCTTGATTCTGCGTTGAGCATTTTCCTGTTCATGCAGATTCCCTGCTATCTGTTCTTCCGCCGTCTTTCGGTGAAATGGCGGCGGGTTGTGGCGTTCGCTCTCGTTTCGCTGTCCGTTCTTGTGACTGCTGTGGGTTCGTACGAGTGCGTGAAGATTCCGCGCGTGAGGGAGATTTCGCTCGGCTTCAAGGATCTTCCGCCGGCGTTTGACGGATACAGGATTGCCCAGCTGTCGGACCTTCATTGCTCCCAGATAACGCCGCGTTCGCGGTTCGAGGAGATAGTAAAGCGCACGAATGCCGCCAAGCCGGACATCATATGTCTGACCGGTGATTATGTTGATGGATGGGTTGACCAGCTCGGACACAAGCTTGAACCTCTTTCCGGTTTCAGCGCTCCGGACGGTGTGGTGGCTGTCCCCGGCAACCACGAGTATTACTGGGGGTGGGGCGAATGGCGGCCGTTCCTTCTGGATTGCGGGATTTCAGTGCTTGAGAACTCCTGGACCAACATTGTGCGCGGCTCGGATTCGATTGTCGTTGCGGGCTTGCCGGATGTCGCCGCAGCGACGGCGGTCAGGCGCGGCCCGGACGGTCTGAAGACATACGACAGCGGCGCTCAATTTCCGCACCCCGACCATATGAAGGCTTTTGCCGGTGCGCCAGATGGCGCGTTCAGGATATTGCTTTTCCATCGTCCCCACTCTACGCTTCTTGCCGCCCGCAGCTGCAACGTGAAACTTCAGCTTTCCGGACACACCCATGGTGGCGCATTCCCCGGTCTTGCGTGGCTAGTGTCGCGTTGCAACGAACGCCATGTGCGCGGACTTTACGAAGAGGGGGATCTTCGCCTTTATGTTTCGCCGGGCACTGGCCAATGGGCCGGATTTCCGATCAGGCTCCTGAATCCGTCCGAAATCACCGTCTTCACACTGAAGCGATTGCCTTAGTTAGGTTTAGTCAGACGCATGAAGCATGATATTGTATGTTTCTTTCAATCTTCCGGACGTCATGAAGTGCGGAGACTGGAGGGTGTTTATTCCTTTGTCCGTAAGCATGGCTGGCATGTGCTTACGATAGACCGCGACCAACAGCAGTCGGACATACGCAAAATCCTGGATTTCTGGAATCCTATCGGCTGCATTGTCGAAGGCGTGGTGGGCGAGACGCTTGCTTCGCCTCTGAAATTCGGCAAGATCCCTGTTGTGTTCTGCGATGTGGCACCATCAATCTACGGTAACAGGACATGGGAGCGAAGGCGGGCGACGACATTCGTCAAACACGATTCCGCTTCCACGACACGTCTTGCGGTGCAGGAGCTGAAATCTTTGGAACGGGAGAATCTTGCGTACGTGGGATTCCTTGAGCCAACATACTGGTCGAATGAGCGTGCAGCTGCATTTCGTTCGGAAACTGCTGGAGTGGATAGCAGCGCACACTTCTTTCTGCATGACCATGACCGACCATTCAAGGATGCGCTCGATCTCCAGATGAGATTGCGGCAATGGCTCAAGAACCTTCCGAAGCCGTGCAGCATACTTGCGGCGAACGATTTCATGGGAGAGCAGACGCTTGCCGCCTGCTATGAGCTAGGCATAGATGTTCCGCATCAGATGGCGGTGATTGGAATAGACAATGAAGAAATCCGCTGCAAGCATCTGCGCCCGACGTTGACAAGCGTGGAGCCTGATTTCAGAAAAGCCGGCTATCTTGCCGCCGAAGCGCTTTTCGACATGTTGTCCGGAAATGGAAAAGCCGGCGGCTATCGCCTGTTTGGTCCTGCCCGCATAGTGCGGCGCCAGTCCACGGCCGTTACGCGAATCAGGAACAGGATGGTGTCTGACGCGCTTGAGATAATACGAGTGAAAGCCTGCAGCGGCATAAAGGCCGCGGATGTCCTTGCTCAGATGGGGGGATCGCGCAGTTCGGCCGAACGACTGTTCAGAAAAGTCACAGGATGTTCCGTGCTGGAGAAGCTGAACGAGCGTAGACTGGAGGAGGTCAAGAACCTCCTTTCTAAACCTGATGTGAAGATTGAGTCGTTTGCGGACTTCTGCGGCTATCGCTCAGGTTCATTCCTGCGCAGCCATTTTAAGAAGATGACAGGAATGACGATGCAGGAATGGCGCAGTAGATTGTAGCCGCTATTTTTGCCTCGCAATTGCGGAAACGTGGATTTGACCGTCGTGTCCAAAACTAAACGCAAGTTCTGAAAGTTACTGCAAGTCTATTCTACAATTCCCGGCAAATTTTTGTTTTTAACACGGGAAGTGCGGAGACGCAGAGTTTTATAAGGTGCCAAAAAAACTTTCCGATGCGCTCTTTTGCCGCGCAGAGATTGATTTAATCTGTCGGTTTTGGTACGATATACATTGTTTTCTTTAAGGAACTGTTTCCTTGAACGGAAATAAGAGGCAGAAGAAATGGCAAAGTACCTTGATCCAAAGGCGGATGTGACCTTCAAGAAGGTTTTCGGCGAGCACAAGAATCTCGTCATAAGCCTTCTTAACGCCTTGTTGCCTCTTGACGAAGGCAAGCAGATAGAATCGATAGAATACATGCCGCCGGAGATGGTTCCCGAGACGCCGCTCGGCAAAAACTCCATTGTGGATGTGCGCTGTGAGGAGACAGGCGGGCGCAAGTTCATCGTCGAGATGCAGATGGAGTGGTTTCCGGACTTCATGCAGCGGGTGCTGCTCAATGCGTCAAAGGCATACGTGAGGCAGCTGCCGAAGGGCGATGAT
>SUVZ01000224.1 GCA_015061765.1 Lentisphaerota bacterium | reverse complement strand
CCGCTGATTCGAAGGCTCTCCATACGGCGCACCCACAGGCAATTTTTCAGTTATCGCAAAGCGAAAACTGGCACTTCACCCTTTATTTATGGACGTGTGGTGATTTTCATGCCCGAAAAAAAAAATGGGTAAACTCCAGCCGAGAAACCACCGAAATTGTCTACTCTGCGGTAAGCTTCACACATTGTCATTTGCAATGGCATCTGCTTTCATCGAAGCATTTCGGTCTTACCCCCCCCATCAAAAGACAAACCTCACATCCTGCGAACCTAAAAAAAAAGAGGCCGCTCATGCGACCTCTCTCTTTCTCTGTCCAGCAAAGCTTTACTTGGCCTCGACAGGGACAATCGTGACGACCTTGCCGTCCTTGATGAACTTAACCTTGCCCTCCTTGAGAGCGAAGAGCGTGAAATCACGACCGCAGCCGACGTTGGCGCCGGGATGGATCTTGGTACCGCGCTGACGGACGATGATCGAGCCTGCCTTGAGAAGCTGGCCGTCATATGCCTTGACGCCGAGGTACTTGGGGTTGGAATCGCGTCCGTTACGGGCTGATGCAGAAGAAGCCATTTTTCCTTACCTCCTCTTATGCAATCGCCGTGACGGTGGCGACCGTGTACTGCTGACGATGACCAACCGTGCGGCGATAGCCTTTGCGGCGCTTCGCCTTGAAATTGATCGTTTTGACGCCGCGCTTGACGCCAACGACCGTAAGGGTCACCTTGGCGCCTTCAACGTAGGGCGTTCCAATCTTGAGCGTCGTGCCGTCAGAAACGGCGCAGACGGTGTCGAGGGCGACTTCCTTGCCCTCTTCGGCCTCGATCTTTTCAATCTCGACCGTATCTCCGACCTTGACAAGAACCTGCTTGCCGCCGGTCGCAAGTACTGCGTAGGCTTCCATTGTTGTTTTCCTTCGTTAATTCACCTTTCCGTGAGGAGAAACAGCTCTCCTCGAAAAGATGGCTGGCAATTATAGCAAACGCCGCAATCAAAAGCAATCAAAATATGCTAAAATACGCAACATGAAAAAGAAAAACGCCATAGATCCCCGTCCCAGCTGGGATGAATACTTCATGGAAATCGCCAAGGTTGTGGCCAAACGCTCCAATTGTTCACGTCGCCAGGTGGCGGCCGTCATCGTTCAGTCCAACCATCTCATCTCAACCGGATACAACGGCACACCGCGCGGCGTCAAGAACTGTTTTGCGGGAGGGTGTCCGCGCTGCGCCGGCAAGGTAAAGAGCGGCGAGCATCTTGAGGAATGTCTTTGCGTACACGCCGAACAGAATGCGATCTGCCAGGCGGCATACTATGGCCACGCCACGGAGGGCGCAACGATCTATGTCACGATCTCGCCGTGCCTCACCTGCGCAAAACTCATAATCAATTCCGGAATCAAGGAGGTCGTGTACGGAGGCGACTATCCCTATCAGGATGCGGTGAAAAGAATGTTCAGGCAGGCTGGAGTGAAGTGCCGAAAACTTGACTGACGGAACAGATGCAATGGAATACGGTTTTCTGGATCTCAAGCACGCGGCGGCCCGTCTTCACATGGACGAGCTGGAGTTGAAGCACTTCGCACAGCGCGAGGAGGTTCCTTCCCAGAAGCGTGGCGACGACTTTTTCTTCGAACGCCGGCTGATTGATGAATGGGCGCAGAGGCGAATGATCGACCTTCCCGCGAAGCAGCTCACCGGAGAGCATTCGCACGCGATGGACGAGCGCGCTAAATCGTCTGGCGAAGTCCATATTTCCGATCTGCTTTCCGAGGAGGCGATTGCGCCGTTCCTATCCGCAAAAAACAGAGGCGGAGTACTGCGCGACATGACTGATCTGGCAGACTCCACCGGAAAGGTGTACGACAAGGATGCTCTCTTCAAGGGACTGACGGAGCGCGAAGAGGCCGCTTCCACCGCCGTTGGCGGAGGCGCCGCGTTTCTGCATGTGAAATTCCACGACGAATATCTTGTTTCCGAGTCGTTCCTTGCTCTGGGCCGTACGGCTCGCCCTGTATTCTTCGGCGCACCAGACGATGAAGGCACCGACATATTTTTCCTCATAAACTGCACGGACCGCAGACTGCACCTTCACGTGCTTGCAAGACTCTGTCTGCTCGCGCACGGAACCACACTGCTGGCGGATCTCCGCGCCGCACCGGATGCCGCCGCAATGCTGGCAGCGCTGAAAGCGGCGGAGAACAGCCTTCTCGGCACGCTTCGCCACTAACCGCTATCCTACCAGCACATCCTCTTTCGGATAGCGGACTGTTTCGGGTTCCTCATCTCCGACTATCATGAACACCACAGTCAAGGCACCCATCCTGCCGACGAACATCGCAAGCATCACCACTACGCGACCTGTCATCGACAACGTCTCGGTGACGTTCTCGAACGCAAGACCCGTGGTCGTTACGGCCGACACCGCCTCAAACAGCAACTTCTCGAAATCATAGCCGGGTCTGCCGTTCTCCGTCACAAGAAGCGCCGCCGCCGTAAGCGCGATGAAAAGCAGAAAGGAGAAGGTTATTATGAGCGCCTCGCGTATGGTCTCCGGTGGAATGGTGCGCTTGGAGAGCACCACCTCGCGTCTGCGGCGGCAATACGAATGGACCGTAAAAAGGAAGAGGACGAACGTCGTTATCTTGATTCCACCGCCTGCCGACCCTGGCGCCGCGCCTATGAACATCAGCAGTTCGGAGAAGAGCCGCGACACCGGATGCATCGACTCCAGCGAAACAACCTGAAAACCGCTCGTGCGCGGCGTAACGGCATGGAAAAACGCAACAGACAGCTTGCGCCACAACCCATCGATTGATGTCAGGGAGTTGCCCCATTCGAACGCAAGAAGGATCGCAAAGGAACCAATGATGAACGCAACGGTCGTCCACACGACCACTCGCGTATGCAACGAGAGCCTTCCCTGTTTTATGAGCGACCTGCGCCAGAACTTTATCGTACAGACATTGTACAGCACCATGAAACCAAGTCCGCCAATCACGATAAGCGACGCCATCTTCAGCAGAAAAGCGGGTTTGTCCGCGAATGCAGCGAGGCCGCCACGGTCTATGGTGAATCCGGCGTTGCAGAACGCCATCACAGAGTAGAACCACGCCTTGTATGGAGACTGGAGATCGGCATTGAGGCACCATGCCCCGATGCCCTCGACTGTCAGCATGGAGAACACCACCCATAGAACGAGACCGCGAAACCCCTTCACCCCCTTCACTCCATACGCATTGGATAGAGAGAACTCATGCGCAAGGGAAAATCGCTGTCCGGCCAGAACAAGGATGAACGTGCCGAAGGTCATTATTCCGACGCAGCCTATCTGAACAAGAACCATAAGGACAGACTGTCCGAAAAGAGTAAGCGCCGTACCCGGATCAATCACGGACAAACCGGTTATGCACACTGCCGAGCAGGCCATGAAGAGAGCGTCCCAAAAGCGAAGCCCGCCCGAAACCGGCAACATGAACAGCAATGCCCCGGCAAATATCACACCGACAAAACCAAGCGGTATGGAGAACTTGGCCTTCATGAACGGATGCATCGAATCAGAGCTTTATGCCCAAGCGTTCCTTCGCCCACACGCCCCACACGCACAGCTCGTAGAAAATGCACAGCGGAAGTGCCATGAGTATCTGGCTCATGGGATCAGGAGGCGTGAGCACCATGCCCAGAAAGAATGCGATGACAATGGCAAAACGGCGGTATTTGCGAAGCATGTCCGAAGTTACGATTCCAAGCCAACCCAGAACAAACAGGATCAACGGCACCTGGAACACCATGCCGAATGCAATGACCAGCTTCAGGACAATTGACGTATACCCTTCAATGCGCACGGTAGTCACAGGCAGATGCACCCACCCGTTTATCCAGTCAAAAAACTCCACTGCCCTCGGCGCAATGCGTGAATACGAGAACCAGACACCAATTGCAAAGCATCCCGCGCCCATGAAGAGATAAAAAAGAATCGCCACCTTTTCGCGTTTTGTGAGTGCTGGGAAAATGAAGCGGAGAAGAAAATACATCACAAACGGGAAAGAGAGAGCCGTGCCGCCCCACATCGCAATCGAGATGATCGTGGAAAATCCGCTCAGGAGATCAAGACCTTCAACACGAAGCTTGCCTGCCGCCTCGAGAGCTGCCGCCGGCGATTTCAGCCAATCGAGAATCTGCGGCGCAAACACACCCGCCACAACGCAACACACCACCCATGAGATCGCCGCATTCAGCAGGCAGTCGCGCAGGGCGACTATGTGTTCAAAGAAGGGCCGAGGCGGATCGTTGACCGCATCGGGATTGTCCAAAATCTCGCGAATCTTAGCCATTGGTGTTTTCCGGGGTCCCTGAAGCGGAAGCAGACGCTTCGCCGCCCGAGACGGAGTCTTGAGCTGGGGCTGAAGCCTGATCGGGCGAAACGGGAGCTTCAGCCACATCGCCGGAATCGTCCATCACGGCGCCCGAGTCGTCCATTCCGTAGTAATCCTCTTCGGGGTAGCCATCGGGATAGTCGCCGCCATAGTCAGGATCATCCGGATTGCAGCCGTACGGATCACCGGAGGCGCCATCATGCTCCGAACTGTCATCAGGAATGTCAATGTATTCCTTCTTGATGTCATCGGCGGCTCTCTTCATCTCCTCGTCCATGGTCATGAGCTGACGCTTGAACTCGTCCGCCGCACGGCGGAGCTTGCTCATGATTTCACCGACCTTGCGGGCGGCAGACGGGAGATTTTTCGGACCGACAATGATAAGAATCACGGCGAGCAGCACGAGCCACTCGCCGCCACTGACGGAATCAAACACAAACGCGAACATCCGTCTGCTTCAATCTTACTTGTGCTTGAAGATTGCGAACTCGCCACGGCGGTTTCTGGACCAGACCTCCTCGCCCGACCCCATCACCGCAGGCTTCTCTTCGCCGTAGCTCTTCGTCTGCATACGGTCGCCTGCGATGCCAAGCACAGCCATGTAGTCGCGAATGGAAATCGCGCGGAGATCGCCAAGGGAGAGGTTATACTCGTTGGATCCACGATCATCGCAGTTGCCCTCCACGATCACAACACGGCCCGGATTGTCCTTGAGATGCTGAGCGACAGCCTCAATCTTCGCGAGCTCCACGGAAGAGAGGTTGGAAGCATCGAAACCGAAATAGACGGGCTCAAACTCAACATCGGTGCAACGCGTATAGTTGGGGTCCTTATCGAAAGGGACCTCCGTTGCTGCCATTCCGCTCTCGTCCGTGACTCCCTCAACCGTGTCAATCCCGACGCCATTCGCACGATCCTTGCCGGCAAGAGCATCGCCCTCGGCAGCATCATCATACTTGCAGCCGGCAAACGTGAGGGCAATAGCGCCCATCACCGCCATCATTGTGTTCGAGAATCTCATTGAATTATCCTCTCTTTGTGTTTTAAGTCTTGTACGTCAAAAACGGACCGTATTATATTAGAAACGCCAGCAAAAATCAAGCGGTGATTTTTCATGTGGGCAGTAAATCATTGTGTCCACACAACCGTTTAGAGTGCCGTACAAAATGGCAAGCTGCTTGTATCTTGAATCCATATAAGTTTGTATGACTGGAGATTTTCAAAGAATAGTTCACACATCCCGGATTGCATCTTGAAGAATATCTCTTCACCGGACAGCGGATCGGCCGCCCGGACAGGATTGAACCATTTAGGCATAGGAAGCTTGAAACGGCACCGGCTGAGCGGCTTGACGGAATAGGGACGCATCCTGCCCTTGGTTTTCACATCCAATCCGACATCATATCTTAGATTGCGGACAAGAAGAAGAACTCCCTCATCGCCACACCAGCTTTCGTATATCTTGATTCGGCTGTCGCGCCGTTCATGGCATCGCATGGGAATACTTCTCTCAAGAACAGGTCGTAGCCGATTAAAATCCGAATTGAACTTGCGCATAGCATCAGCGAGACCCTGATTTCCGGCAAAAGGTTCAGTCCGGCTATTGAACCAGTGATGAACTCTCATTCCCCGGACGCCTCTCATGAATGCACACCATGCCAATGTCTCGAACTCCTTTCCGTCAAGCTCCCGTGCCCACCGGAAACGTTCCGGCACCCATATCACCGGGCGCGGCGCGACATTCGCCACAACATCCGAAATAAATGCATCCTCTTCGTCTATGAACCTCTGAGGAGTCACACCCCAATGCAGCTTGTACGGCTTAGAGATCACGACATCGCCGATCTGTGAATAGATGTTCCACACCTCAGGATACAGCCCCGTGCAGAAATCAATGCCGCTAAGCCCATCAGGCACAGACGCATAGCGCTTCATATGTGCTGCGACGGCAGACTGTGCATTCATCCCGTGGACACCTGACTTCTTGTCCGAACAGGCGACATCGTACGGAATGCGGTACAGGCGCAAGGTCGGATCAAAGCCGTAATGATTCCGCACATTTTCGTCAAGCGGCTCGGAATCGCTTTTCCCA
>SUVZ01000223.1 GCA_015061765.1 Lentisphaerota bacterium | reverse complement strand
TGTTCTTCCGTGTTATAGGCATGAACTCGATTACGATATACATAATGATGAGATTTGTCGGGTTCAACCGGATGTCGCAATTCTTCTTTTCGGGGATTGCCGGGCTGGGCAACGCACACTGGAGTGCATTTGCCATTCTGGTTGGACAGATTGCAATCGAATGGATTGTCCTATATTACCTATACCGCAATAAAACCTTCCTCAAGGTTTAACGCGAGGGCTTCTTGAAATATGGGATAATATCCGAATCTTTTTTCAAGCCGTGTCGTGTATGCAGCATATATTCGATCGCTTGAATCTGGTGTTATTTCGCAATAGTTGGGAGAAAAAAAAAATGAAAGTGACAAGTCGTGTGCGTTCTGTGATTGCCGCGTTTATGGCATTTGCGCCGGTTTTGTGTGCAATGCTCCTTGCGGATATCGTTGAGGTTTCGGATACTGGGCGAATGTTCGTTTCTTCCGGCTCTGCTTTCAAGACTGTCACCACGAGCGTGGAGGAATTTCCGCTTACGGTGGAACCGGTGTATTGGCTTGATGCGAGCGATACGGCTTCATGGGAGTTTACAGATGATGGGGAAATTCTCAAAATACCTTCGAAATCCGATTCCTCTCGCTATCTCACGAGCAGGTCTGATGAGATCGTATATACCAACTATTCGAATAATCTTTGGTGGAATGCCGTAACGGCTTCAAAGCTGAGAAAGCCGAAGCTTGCACCAGCAGACAACGGTCTAACCGGACCGTACGTGGATTTCGACCTCAGCAGTTCTTGGAAGACGCTTTATTTTGATCCTGTCACCAATGGCGGAGTTTGTGCGCCATCGAACACAATCTCCGGTATCGGTACGATTGTTGGAGTGTATCGTTCCTACAATGGTGGAGGAAACATTCTCGGCGGTTCACAGTTTCGCCGATTTACAAATTATCATGGATTGCGCGGCACTAATTTTTCTGAAGCTGTAGTAGCCGGAGACAATAACAACGATTTCATCACCGGCGGGATGTTTTGGAGTGGACTGCAGAAGTCGGCGCCCTCATCCACTTTCTGGTCGGGGGGGTGGCAGGTGATTGCGCTCAATCCTTTGTCGGCGGACATTGTAGCGCATGGTCTTTGCGGGAACTGCGAGCACCATGATGAAATATACTCTTCTGGAGATCAGGGAATAGCTGAACTGATGCTTTTCGACCGTATCCTTTCCGATTCTGATATCACGAATCTTATTGTGCATCTCGAAAAGAAATGGCTGGGGGTGTCAACGGTGGGTTATAACGGCAACGCTTCCATTCCATGGTTGGAGATTGGGGGAGCGAATCCGCCTCATGGCTCACATGCGGCAAACTATCCGCAAGATGGTGTGGATGTGCCAATCACGGTTTCATCAGGTGATACGCTTACCGTCAGCCGTCTTACGGGCGGACGCTCCACCATTGACCGAAAGCACAGAATTGTGAAGGAAGGATCTGGTACGTTGCGTCTCAATGAAGCCTCGTCCTTTGGCGGCACCGTGAATGTGCGAGAAGGTACGCTTTCTGTCGGTGTAAGGCCGACTCCGGCCTTGTCGGATCTCGCACCTGGACTGTGTCTCAGATTTGACCCTTCTGAAGGCGATTCAGTGACGCTTGAGGGGAATCTCGTTTCCGCAATGGAAAATCTTGGCGATAGCGGAAAATATTCCGTGCGCGCGATTCAGTCGAATGCATCATTACGTCCGAGTCTTGTCGCAAACGCTCCGGCGTCAGGCTTGAATCTGGTAGATTTCAACACAGGTGACGCAGCGGGTGGGAAATGCCTTCGCTTCGAAACGGCGTCCGCTCCACAGATCGGCACTCTTGTTCTTGTGGTGGATTCCTCAACCTATACTGGTGCGCATTTCATGAACGGGATGTTTCCGATGCGGACAACCGAATCCGTTCGATACTACGTGTATGACCAGTGGAATCTCTCGAAGGCGCTGTTTTTCACGCCGAACGAAGTGTATGTCAATTCCAAGCATGCAAACATGTCGCCGCTCGTTTATGGTTGCGCTTGGGTGAACGGAAGGCGCGTCGCCCATGAGACTGAGTCGTATGATGTTCCGGGACTCAATGTCGTTGCGCTTCGCGTACCTGCCACTGGTGTGACCATGCTTGGCGGATATTCGGAATCCATCTGCGGCGGCATGCGCATTGGCGAAGTTTTGGGATGGAAGGGCGAGCTTTCCGATGAACAGATACGAGATGCCCAGGCGTATCTCATGAACAAGTGGCTGTTGCGTCCAGCTCCTGGCTATGCGCCTCAGACTGCAACAGAAGTAGCCGAACTGCAGGAGGTTGTGGCGGAAGGGAATTCGCGGATTCATGTTCCAGATGGTGAAACGGCTACCATAGCACATCTCGCCGCGTCAGGAACGGTGTACAAAACCGGTTCAGGCACATTAAGGCTTCAGCGTTCCACGGATACCGAGACGCATCTGGTGGTTGCCGATGGCCGTGTCGAACGCGCTGCGCCTGCAGATGTATCCGGGGTGTCTGAAATCGCAGTTGCCCCGACTCTTCATCTCGATCCGTCTCAAAGCTGGAGCGTAAGGACAAAAACATACAACGGAACGAATTTCGTTTGGACGCTCATGGATTCCTGTGGACATGTCTGCGCAACCGAGAGCATGCAGGACTGGAACTTGGCGAAGCGTCCGTTCGTAGGCGCCGAAGCAGACGATTTCTGCAACGGATTGCAGACTGTGAATTTCGGGCCGATGGTCTGTGGATACAATGCTAACATCGGTGCGTATCTGAAACTTTCCAGAAACATCACCAATGTACGGTCGGTCTATCTTGTTCTCGGATCGCAGGAGGGTGGTGGAAATCCTTTGGGATGCCATTCCACGGCCGTTACACTCGGCGATTCACAACTTGGGGGCAGACGGCTTGACTTCCATCGTGGATACTCATCGGATGATTCGCTGAAGACGAAGCCGCTTTTCGATAAGGCATGCGCTTCCGTCAAGAATGGAACTCTCTACATAGACGGTGTGCTTCAGGAAAAAGCGGCGGAGTATATTCCCAATGGCGGTTATGAGCTGGTGGAGCTTCATCTTCCTGCCGGCGCTCAGTTCAATGCGCTCGGCAATGGTTTCGAAAGTTATGTCCATGGTGGTTTTCGCATGGGAGAGATGATCGTGTATGAACGTGAACTTACCGAGCGAGAGCGGGTGGCTACGAGAAACTATCTGCTGAAGAAATGGTTTGCAAAAAGTGACACTGAACTTTCTGCATTGCCTGAACATTCTGTACAGTCACCGATCGGTTATTGCCTGCAGACTTTTACGGTGAATTTTTCTGGAGGGAGCGTGGATTGCCAGGATGCCAGAATTGGGTTCTCGCACGGGATTGAGGTCGAGCTTAAGAATGTGGAAAACCTGATGTTTGGAACGATGATTCCGGTCATGTCTGCGGCTGATTTTGTTGAAACGAAGAATCTTGAGACGGCCGTCTTCACCGGTGAAATTATTCCTCCTAACGCGAAAGTTAAATTCAAGGTTGTAGATGGTGTTCTTTACGCGCGATATGTGGAGAATCTTGGCTTTCGTGTGATATTGAGGTAATCTAAAAAGAGGAATAGATCATGAGCCGGTATTTCGGTGTTCTCTCCGCTGCGCTGTCGTGTGGAATGTGTTTTGCGGCTTCTTGGGATGCACAGAAGGTGTCATTGGAAGAGGTTATGGTGGCATTGGAGTCTTCGCCTGTTGAGGATAGCGCGGCGGAATCCATCCGGATAGGAACCATGTGTGCCGGGGTTTGGATTGCAAGGGGAGAAGTGTCCGGAAAGACGGTTTTCCATGAGGATTTCTCCGATGCGGATGGTGTTGCGTTTAGATGGGATGACGGTAACAGAGGAAAACCCGTCGCAAAAGTTATAGGGGATGGAAGGGGCGGATCGTGCGTGGAGATATCTCCGGTGGATTCCACATGGAGCAGTTTTGTGTTGAAGAACGGATTTTTGGTTCCGGTTTCTCCAGACCGTCCGTATGCCCTGCTGTGGGAGGCGCGTGCCAAAAACGGCGGCAATGCTATATGGGCTCGCATCGATTTTTTCGACAAGGATCGGAAAATGCTCAACGCGTCGCATCAGTCACGTTCGACGCTGGATCCCACTCAACCTCATCTGTTTCAGCGAAACGCCCGCATTCTCAATCTGCACATGCCGGCAGAGGCGCGATATGTCAGACCGTATTTCTTCCTTTCACGAAAGGCGGTGGATAAACAGCCGGGAGAGATTGCAGGCGTACGGGTGGTTGACTACAGTGCAGAGGCCGAAAAAGAGGAGAAGGTCAGACGTGTCATCGTGGATGAGCGTATCAAATCCAAAGAAGATGTGCTGGTATACTGTGACGACAATCTTGTGACCTCATTCCCCATCCTGCCTCAAGGCGAGGCTGTTCCCGGGCGTGCCGGCGACAGACTCGCGATAAGGGAGTGCCCGGGTGAGAAAACCCGGGCGACGGCGGTACTTTGGGCGAAAAAGTCGTATGGTGATGTTCGGGTGGAGTTCTCTTGCTGCCGCAGTCAGGAGGGCGGTGTGATTCCGGCTTCGGCTTTTTCGGCGAAAGTTGTGAAGGTGCATTATCAGGGAGAGGGGGCTCCGCATGGCTTTCTTGCGCTTTCCGACAGACAGGTGCTGGTCCCTGAACTTCTTCTGAACGATGACAGGCTTGTCGTTCCCGATCACAGTAAACGGCGCAATCTCGTGAAATACAGAAATGGAGAGCACTCGTGGTATGTGGATATAAACACGGTGGGTGCTCAAAAGTGGGGCGTACCTATTCCGGCGGAGGCGATGCCGATATTTGATGCGAAAACGCTTCAACCGTTTGATCTTCCCGCAAAACGCAATTTCCAGCTGGCACTGCGGATATCTGTTCCGGAAAACATCTCCTCTGGCATCTATCGTGGTAAGGTGTCATTCAAGAGCGGCGGTCGTGAAATAGCGGCATTGCCAATGGATATCGAGGTGCTTCCGTTTCGGCTCCCGGCGAAGGCTGAAACTTTCTATGATCCCGCCCGGGAGTATTCCATGGGGCTTTACGTGTGGGCGAATATCAACAAACAGGACAAGGCCGTGTTTCTGCCGTTTATGCGGAGTCGGACTCAAGTGTTGGAGGAATGGAGGACTCTCAGGGACAATGGGTTGACTCATCCGATTTTCGTGTGGTTTGCAGGTATTGTATATGACGATGTGGAGTTTCGCAAGCACTTGTCTTTGGTGCGCGAGGCTGGATTTAAGGGTGATAGTTTGCATCTCGGAGATTCCGGGTTGATCGGAAACGACACCGATCCTGCAAAGCTCAAGGCCATGCAGGACAGATTGAAGCATGCAATGGCAGTGGCGCAGGAATATGGTTTCAAGGATGTGTATTTCTACGGGTTTGATGAAGCGACGGGAGATCGTCTTCTTTCGCAATTGAGCGCATGGCAGGCCGCGAGAGATGTCGGAGCTAAGGTCATTGTCAGCGGATTCAGCCAGTTCTGTGATAAGATAGGCGGCAAGCTGGATATATGCGTTCTCAATGATGATCCCGCAAACGCAGACGCCGCAAGTTGGCATGCGAAGGGTACGATGCTGTGGAAGTACAACACTCCCCAGGCAGGACCTGAGGATCCAGGAGTTTTTCGCAGGAATTATGGACTTGATCTGTGGAGACGCAGCTTTGATGGAGCGAGCACGTATTGCGACGTATCCAAGAGTACGGTGTGGAACGATGTAGCAGAAGCACAAGCCCGCAAGGCGGCAGGCCGCACCACTGGTGATGTTTATCGTGGTCTGTGCATGGTGTACCCTACTGTGGACGGAGTGGTGGAGACCCTTGCGTTGACAGGGCTTGAATCTGCAATAAAAGATGTGCGGGTGATGACTAAACTGCGTCAACTGCTCCGTAATCGTCCCGATTTAGCGGCGCAGAGATGGCTGGATTCCATTGATTACCGCATTGCGGATCCTGTTGATATACGCCGTGCGGCCATTGACCATATTCTTCGGCTGAATCGGTAAATATACATATGCAGATATCAATCCTTTTCCGCGTTCCTATGCTGTTGTTTCGGGCTGTCGGTCATGGTATGATTTAGATCATTGAAATTAGTCATAATGGAATGCCGCGTTCCCTGCGCGGATACGGAACAGATGGAGTGGCGCTACACGCGCTGGTAAGGGTGGTGTCATTCCGGACGGAACTGCAAAAAGTACGTATTGCCCCTCGGCAAAGTTGATACTGACCCTCAATGAAGTACACACTGACCCTCGTCGAAGTCCGTACAGACCCTTCGCGTTGCCCGTATTGCCCCTCTGAATTGCCCGTACAGGACAATCCATTTAGGAGTACAACTATGTATCTGTCAATTTAAAATGTAAAAAAAATATCCTTTCTGAGGGTGTGGGCTTCTTCAGTGTTAATAAGATAGGAACCATTCGAGTCATGGCTCTTATGCGGATA
>SUVZ01000222.1 GCA_015061765.1 Lentisphaerota bacterium | reverse complement strand
ACCAAACATTGATGGAACAACCAAACCTTCTATTTTATAAGAAGATTTCTATTTATACAGAATATGTGAGAATTGAACACGAACATGGGGATTGCTTAGATTCCGGAAAATGAGAATTCAATTCGGAACAATTCTCTCGCTTCTGATGAGACGGTGAATCAATGAGAACACGGTTTGGACTGATTCTCAACTCGATTACAACTTCTAATGGGATTAACGGGATTACGGCGCGGATGAAATCCTATCCCATCCATTTGCCTTAGTCCCAACCATACAACGCGCAGCTTGCGCGTTGCATTTTGAAGGGTCCCTTCAAGAATCAACAGAAATCATCCAATTAATCAAATATCCACCCACTCTTTTTAACTTATCTCACTTTTTCAAAGGGTGTGACCCCAGATTTTCCAGGGTCCCTCCCCAGATTTTCCACTTTCTTGAAGGCCCCTTGATTTCCCACTTCTTTTGAAGGGTCCCCCCAAGAATTAATCACTATCGAATTATGATAATCAGAACACGTCACTGTGCGTCCCTGTGCGGGTCAATGAAAGAACAAGAGTGTTCTCATTTTTGTAGTAAATGAGAATCCAATCGGGTTCAATGTGGCAGTCACGATGACCTTCGTAGTCTCCGCGGAGAGGATGATCCTTGTATTGTGGCGGCAATTCACGCCCCTCGCGTAGCACGTCAATCACGTCAAGGAGTTTGTTCATGTCACAGCCACGCTTCTTGAGGAGCTTGTAGTCCTTTTTGAAGCGGGTGGTATATTTGACTTCAAACATTTTTATGCCTCCAGGCTGGCCACGAGGCTTTCTCGGGTAGCGAAGGATGGCGCGGAAGAGTCGCTCGCAATCTGTTCAGCCTCCCGCATGGCAGCAAGAGTCGTCCTATTTGCGATACCGCGAGAAATCGTGAAGGGAATCGCTTGCGCTCTTACAGCCTGACGAAGAAATATATTGAATGCCGTTGAGATGGACATTCCGAGATCCTCAAACAGCTTTTCAGCATCATTCTTGATGCCTGCATCAATCCTGACAGTTAGATTTGCAGTAGCCATGGTTTTGCCTCCGATTTTAAAACGCACAAATTGTAGCATAGCGAAAAGTGCAAATCAAGTGCAAACCACGTGCAAACACCCCTATCACCCAATATACTTGAACTCCAAAGAAGATACGAAATAGACTAGCGATCTGTTGCAATTGGAAATGAGAATTCGATTCGGAACAATTCTCTCGATTCTGATGAGACGGTGAATCAATGAGAATATGGTTCGGACTGATTCTCAAGATTACGGAGCGGATGAAATCTTACGCGCCATTCAACCTACAATATTTCACAAAACAACCCGATTCACGAGCGAAATTATCACTCTTTTCAGGGTCCCCCCCCCAGTTATTCCACCCCAGTTATTCTGCCAAACGATCCTGTTCGGCACATTGCATCCCGCAATTTGCCGCCGTCCCCCTGTCCCATTGATTTCCTCTGTCGAATAATCAATTAGTGCTGCAGGCAATGCTATGCGGTGGGGTTTGTGTTTTTTTTTGCCTTTTTTCGCAAATATCTTCGGCGGCGGTTCGGCCTCTCCTTCCGCAAGCCCCCGTATCGGACGGATCTTCTGCGTCCTGAGGCGCGAATACGCATCTTCCTTCGTCTCAACCATGATCTCACCCCGATGCCGCACCCTGTCGGATGTCATGTACACGTAGGTGAAACGATGCAGTGGAGATGAGGGATGGGTAATGGGAGATGAGAGATGAGGGTCGAGTAGTGGTTAGTGGCTTGCGGCGCGTTCATTGAACACGCCCTGCCAATTTCATAGGGGTTATGCAAGCTACGGGAATGATATATCGCGAGTCATAATTGGCAAGACTGTTGTGCCACTAGTCACTTGACTCTATTTCATAATGGAAGCATGCACCAAACGGCTGACGGACATTTGCCGTGAACAGAAGCGACCCATCCTCAATCCGCGACTTTATTCGGCATTTGCGGTTTCCGTCTGTTCCAAGCGCGTAAACCGTACATCTTTCAGGTTTAGCGATACTTAGCCGGACTTCCACTTTCCCGTCACGAGCGACACATCCACCTTTTCCCCAGTCGTAAAGCAAAGTTCGGGTAGAATCCGAGAACACGGAACCATCCGCCTGCACATCCGTAAGATGGGTGAAAAGAACCCGTCGAGAAACGTCTAACCTTTTTCCGTCAAGCGACACGGCAAATGCAGTAGTGGGCGTTCCATAGATGGAGCAGCGAAGCGGACCCGCTTGAACCTCCCCCTCTTTTGCATGGAATCCACATGTACGTGGCGTAGTCACAACGATAGAGGCTTTCGCCGGATCGACCTTCATGGAAGCGGAAGACCCGTCTCCATCTCCGCGGAGGAACAACGCGAGCGCAGCACGATCTGACGCCTGATTCAGAGGATCTGTGGAAAGATCGAAGTAGCTCATCTGATGCCGACCTTCTCGCATCTTTTCCGCACGGTGTGAATACGCAAACCGCCAAGCAGCATCCCATCTTTCAGATGCCGCAACCGCACCAAAAGCCAACGCTCCAAGCGAGCGGAAAGATGACGGTGCGCCGCAATTCCATTCCGACACCGCAAAAGGCAACTCCGCGACTCTCGCTTCCGAAAGCCCCGAAAGAAAGAATTTCCTGTCTCCAAGCGGATTGCCATGTCCGACCGTTGCAGGCAGACGCCACGACTTCAGCGGGAACTTCGGGTGTCCACGATAAAAGTGGCGATCCACATAATCGTAGTATTCCCTTTTGACCTGATTGAGAGCCTCCGAATATGGTCCCCTGTTCTGATTTGAAAGCATGGCTTTCGCCTTCAAATCTTCTTTCCAGAATTTCCTGAACCTTGCCATGAACGTCCGTTCTCGATCCGTCATGTAGTCAAGCATCCCTCCCTTGGGATTTTTCGCACTCCACCGTTTCCATTCATCGACGAAAAGCGGATCGGACTTGAGGCTTGACCATACACCATCAAGAGCCCCTTCATTGATTATCGAGATGAACGGCATGCCCGGCTCATCCGCATATCTGCGCCCTGTATAAGGATTCACATGCTCCATGAACTCACGCACATAGGCCATGAAATCATTGTAGGTCGGTTCATGGAAAAGACACATAGCCTTGTACATTCCCATTGGCACTTCGCCTTTCCTGTCCACTCCGAGCGCATCCCATCTGACTCGCCGCGAAACATACAAGTCTGTCGTGATGTAAAGCCCTTTCTCTATCGCCCTGGACATGAAATAATCGAACAGATCTTTCTTTCCCCGCCATGCCCCGTCGTGATGATGGAAGCGCATCGAATTGTAGCCAAGCCGCATAAACCGCTCCACAACCTCGTCCGCGAGCGCTTTGTCCGGATAGTTCGCGTCACTGCACAGATTGACGCCATAGAAGCGCTGGCGCCTACCTGGCAGTTTCTCAAACTCGAAATGCCCCCCAACATTCTTAAGCCAGCCAAATTTTCCTGCAGGAGAGCCATAACGCGAAGACATTCCTGAGAAATCAAGTGCACTTCCAGGAACAATATTCTTCACATAGTCCACATTCACCCATTCCGGGCCTTCCTTAACGAGTTCCTGCCGATCGAACGCAACACCAAGCCTCCGTCGCGATGCATCGCCCAACACAAAGCCAAACTCAAACACATCGCCCTTCCTGACAGCATGCGGAGACAACCGACCAAACGTGACAATGAAGGCATCCGACCCCCAATTGCGATTGTCAATCCATTCCATCTCTACTGGCTCATCAAAGGAAACCCCATACAGAACTCCATCTGGCATGCACAGTTCAAGATACCGCGCCTTGTTTTTCGCGCCACGTGACTTCTTCTCCGGGAATGTTCCTTTAACATCTCCAAACCGCCATGAACACCCCTTGAACGAATCTGCATTCAACTTCAGGCGAACCCCCCATACGCTATCTGCCACATCCCGCCGACAGACATAGCGACAGTTTATGCGTACCACTCCGTTGGAAACCGATGCAGACACCTTGCCGTCCGCATAGGACACATGGTTTGCAGCAAGTCTACTGTCCACCGAACCTTTGGAGATATCCGCATCAAGCAATCCTACGGGCGTCGTATTGACCTTCCAATTTAGGGTGCGCACAAACGGCACAAAAGACTCCATGCGCCCAGGAAGTCGCAACGTCCCTCCGGACATCACACGTACCGTCGCCGCCGTCTGCGCACTAACCGGAAGAACAGCGGCAACGACAAGACCCCAAAAGACTGATTCTTTCATCACTTTATTGGGTTGATGTGGATGCAGAGACGGAATGCACACCAGCCTGTTTCTTCCTTATAGGAAGAGATATTAACAGGGCTGACAGAATAGAACAGCGACGAATCGGTGTTACCACCCTTCAGCTGGCGCGAGGACCCCGATGTTGGTCCGACAGGATCAATCATCGGCTCATAGCATTCACCGGAAGGAGCACTCCAATCATGATCCAACACCCATTCAGCCTGCAGACCAAGCATGTCATAAATTCCCCACTGGTTTGGCAAACGCTGAGCCATAGTGGTACCATGCTTTGTCGGAGAGATCTTGCATGAAGCAATCGAATCTACAATATTCGTAAGGGCGGCGGCATCATCGTCCACCGTACTTTCTACGTAATATATCCAATTTGTCGGCATTGTTGCCTTGCAGGCACGCTCCCA
The DNA here is from genome assembly GCA_015061765.1 of Lentisphaerota bacterium. The sequence continues at coordinate 1,790 of SUVZ01000222.1, read as the reverse complement.
TTGTGCACTGGTTGGAAGATCTATGATCCATCCATCCGGAATTTTCCCTTTCGTATACCTGCGCATCATATCAAGAATTGAGTCTTCGGCAACCGCATATTTATCACCATTGGGCCACGTGGTGCCAACACCTCTCACAGCCTGATACGAAGCCGATTTATACTGCCCAGCCGATTTCATTTTGGGATTGTACGTCGCCGTTCCCCACACACCGGTGATACAGCAGTAATGGCATTCCGTTGTCAGAAACACGGACATATAGTAATCGCTTGAAAGAGTAACCTCATGCTGAAGATATTTGGCAACATTAAATTTGCCATTTCCAGCAAAGCTTTCTAGATAGTCACGTATTCCTTTCGGGTAACCCATGTAGAACTTTCCACCCGGTATCCGTCGGAATACCATCTTGGAAGTGCGATACAACGCATTGTCAGCTTTTGCCCATCCCTCTTCAGGAGCGGATGATGCGTATTCGTATGATCCATCCTTGAGATCAAGTATCAGGTAGGTACGAGACGAAGCATCCGCAAGCGGCTCCACTGTCACAGTAAAGTTCGGAAACGTCTTGTCACCAAAGCCCGCCGCCACAGGATCCCATACAACATGCCCCTTGCCTGGCTTCACGTCAAACAAATCACCGCTCATGTGCGCAGGATTCAGTTCGAACGGAGCCGCTCCATCATACTGTGCAGTTATTACGACATCGCAGTTGGTCCCCGCAAGCACGAAGTCGATGTCAACCAATGGACTCCACGGCCAGCGTTGGCACGCCGCGACATCGGAAATCACAGGCTCGGCGGCAATCACACATGACGCAACAGCCATCAATCCGGCAAAAACAATTCCAATCTTTTTCGTATTCATGTTTCGAACTCCATATTCATCTTACAAGAAAAACCGAGGCGCACCTCAACGCAAGTACAGCGCTGGAGGCCTCGACATCATCAAACCGCAAAGCAACACGTGCGGTGCGATCCTCACCAAATCCGATCCGATTCATGTCCAGCGGCATGAAACCGGCAGCACCTGACAACTGCGCCACAGAACCGGCACCGCCGATTTCAGGAAATACAACTTGCGCAGATTCTGCATTAGCCGCCTCTTCAAACCATGCGCTGTCGTAAGGAACCACTGCTACAGAATCACGTTCGACCTTGGTCTTGCCGGTCTGCGCTGCGATCTTCTTCAACTCGAAAGATTCCGGCAGCAGAACAAGACGCGCCGACTGAACAGAAAGCTCCTCTTCGCCTGCGCAATTTCTGACAACCACATCATACATGCGGCTGCCTGATCCGCCTCCAAGTTCTTCATACAGGCTATACTCGCCATATAATGACCCGGGCTCCCGTTCAATCTTGACCGGCCCATGGACTGTTCGCTCCACAAGGCTCGTCACGGTGAGATAGGCGCAGTCCGCAAATTCATGCCAACGCCACACAAGAGGCTTTTGGGCAAAATCATGATACACCTGCCAAAGTCTCACATCGTTCGCCGAGCGAACTGTGATAGAGCTCTGCTCAGACAATGAGGAGTCCGCCATCGACGACAATGATGCCATCAATGCAACGAAAGCCCCTGCTATTCTTTTCATGCAGTTTCTCTGCTTCATTCCAACTTTCTCCTGAACTCATATGATACCACATACCCACTTTGAAATTCAACCTTGTTAAATGTCGTTTCGTGCAACAGATAGATGTCGCAATGTGCTATAATTCCGTCCATGAAAAGCAAACACGTCATAGTTGCGTTCACGATTGGCAACACGGCCGGAAGAGAATGCCTTTCCGGCG
>SUVZ01000221.1 GCA_015061765.1 Lentisphaerota bacterium | reverse complement strand
AAATGCCTGCGCGATCTTGATCAGCTTAACCCCGATCCCGAAATCGCCGGACCATGTGTCGTTGAACTTTGCCGCGACCTCTTCGGCGTCGGCATGCGCAAGCTTGAACGTCCTGGTCGCTATCCTGCGGAGACGGGCTTCGTCCTCGATGCGGCGCGCTTCCAGCTCGACCGCCTCCGGGGACGGCACTGAATTCGTCACTATCTGCGTGACGGTGTTCGTCGTGGTGATGGTGACGAGGTTCGTCACGACGGGCACGTCCAGAGAGGTCACGAAATTCGTGACCACCATCTTCACCGCACCTGTGGCGAAGCCGGACTGCGCAAACAGCAGCGCGGCCAACGCGACGATCTTAGACCTTGCCATAACCGACTCCCGTAGAATGCGCGCTAAAATCACTTGGCGGACAGCTGTTCAAACGCCTTCCCGACACGAAGAAGCGTATCCTCGCGATAGGCATCGCAGATGAACTGCACGCCGACGGGCAGACGGGCGTCTCCTGCCGCCGCAAATCCGGCGGGCACGCTCATGGAGCAGTTGCCGGCAAGCGAACCCGGAATGGTGAACAGGTCGTTCAGGTACATCGTGAGCGGATCCTGAACCTCTCCAAGCTTGAACGCAGGGGTCGGAGCGACAGGCGTGAGCAGCGTATCGACCTTCCTGAACACGTCCTCGAAGTCGCGGCGGATGAGAGTGCGGACCTTGGACGCGCGACCGTAGTAGGCGTCGTAGTAGCCGCTCGAAAGCACGTACGTCCCCATGATTATGCGGCGCTTCACCTCCGGACCGAAACCTTCTGCCCTGCTCCGAGCATAGAGGCTGAACACGTCGTCACTGCGCCCGGAGCGGTGCCCGTAGCGGACTCCGTCGAACCGCGCAAGGTTCGCCGACGCCTCGGCGGGCGCGATGATGTAGTAGACAGCCATCGCATACTCCGTGTGCGGGAGCGACACCTCGACGAGCTCTGCGCCTGCAGCTTCACAGGCCTTGATCGCTTCGTCGGTGATCCGCTTCACTTCTGGATCGAGACCGGATACGTCGTAGTATTCCTTGGGCAGACCGATCCTGACTCCCTTCATGGACGCTCCTTCCATCGCCTTCATGTAGTCCGGAACCGGATCCTTCGGCGTGGTGCCGTCCATCTCGTCGTGCCCGGCAAGAACCTGAAGCAGCATCGCCGCGTCATCGACGGACTTCGTCATCGGCCCGACCTGGTCGAGCGAGCTTGCGAATGCCGTGACGCCGAATCGGCTGACCCTTCCGTAGCTGGGCTTGAGACCGACGATGTTGCAGAAGCTGGCAGGCTGGCGGATGGAGCCGCCCGTATCGGTGCCGAGAGCCGCAATGGCCAGATCGCCGCCGACCGCCGCCGCACTGCCGCCCGAACTGCCGCCGGGAACGCGCGTCACATCGTATGGGTTGCGCGTGACTCCAAGCCCCGAGTTCTCGGTTGACGAACCCATTGCGAATTCGTCCATGTTCACGCGGCCTGCGCACACGACGCCGGCAGACTTGAGATTCCTGATGACGGTCGCGTCATACGGGCTTACATAGCCCTTGAGCATCTTCGATGCGCATGTGCAGGGCTGTCCCTTGACGTTTATCAGATCCTTGATCGCGACAGGTACGCCTAGAAGCGGCGATTCGCCGCCCGCCGCACGGGCTTCATCCGCAGCCTTGGCGGCGGCAAGCGCGCCTTCCTCGTCAAAGGTGAGATATGCTCCGATTTCTCCGTCCTTCTCGCGCACACGGTCGATCACCGCCTGCGTAAGCTCGACTGACGAGAACTTCTTCGCCGCCAGTCCTTCCGCGGCCTCGCGCACTCCAAGCTCATTCAGACTCATGATTCGGCCCCCTCGACGATCTTCGGAAGATAGAACTCGTTCTCCGTGCGCCTTGGCGCGTTGGCCAGTGCGGCCTCGCGATCCAGGGACGGACGCACCACGTCCTCGCGGAACGCGTTCACGATGGCTCTTCCGTGCATCGTGGGCTCCACTCCCTCTATATCGACGGAGGAGATCTTCTCCACATACTTCACGATATCCTCAAGCTGCCCCTGAAAGGTAGCCTTCTCCGCATCGGAAAGCTCAAGCCGCGCCAACTCCGCGACGTATCCGACATCTATTTTCTGATTTGCCATAGGCCTTCGATTATACCATATTCGGCAACGCAATGCTTTTGGCAGCAATCACGAATCGATTTTCTGGTGAAAAATGATATAATGCGCGCTCGATTTTCATACCACGAATATGCAATCCCCAACATGAAGGACTACAATAGAGATGAGTGAAGAAATCAATGCGGCGACGATTTCCAGGATCGCCGCAGAAGCGTCGGTTTCAGGTTCGCAGGTGATGGCCGTCGCAAAGCTTCTGAAGGACGGCAACACGGTTCCGTTCATCGCCCGCTACCGCAAGGAGGCGCACGGCAATCTGGATGAAGTGCAAATCTTGAAAATACAGGAGCGCGTCGCATACTACGGCGAACTGGAGGAGCGCAGGGCAACGATCATCAAGTCCATCGACGAACAGGGCAAACTTACGGACGCATTGCGCGACAAGATCGAAAAGTGCATGGTGAAGAGCGCGCTCGAGGACCTCTACCAGCCCTACAAGCCAAAGCGCCGCACACGCGCAATGATAGCGAAGGAGAAAGGGCTGGAATCGCTCGCCGACATCATCTGGGCGCAGGGAAGCGAATCCCCTGAGACGGCTGCGGCAGGTTTCATCGATGCCGCCAAGGGCGTGGAGGACGCCGCCGCCGCGCTTGCCGGAGCTCGTGACATCTGCGCCGAGCGCATCGCCGACATCGCCGATGTCCGCGGACTCGTCCGCAGGGCATATGCGACAAAGGCGGTCGTGAAGTCCAGCGTTAGCCTCGTCAAGCCGCCGACGGAGCCTACGAAGTTCGAGCAGTACTACGATTTTGAGGAGCCGATAGCGGACATGCCGTCGCACCGGTATCTGGCGATCCGCCGCGGACAGACCGAGGGTGTTCTTTTCATGAGGCTTGTGGTCGACTCCGCACCGCTCATCGAACGCATCGAGGAGTATGCCGGAGTGAAGTCCGCAAGCCCTCTCGCCGACGAGCTGAGGCTTGCCGCGTCCGACGCATACAAGCGCCTGATTTCGCCCGCCTGCGAGCTAGACGTGACGATGGAGAAGAAGCAGGAGAGCGATCGCGCGGCGGTTGAGGTGTTCGCCGAGAACCTCCGCAACCTTCTTCTCGCCTCTCCGCTCGGCGAAAAGCGCGTTCTCGCCATCGACCCAGGCATCCGCACCGGATGCAAGGTCGCCATGCTGGACGCCACCGGCAAGTTTCTCGGGAATACCGTCATCTATCCGATGCAGAAGCCGGACGAGTCGCGCGAGGTCATCGCCAAGATAATCGTGAAGTACAGGCCTGAGGCGATCGCCGTCGGCAACGGCACGGCAGGACGCGAGACCGAAGCTTTTGTCCGAACAACTCTGAAGACGCTGGGCGCGAAGGATGTGATAGTCGTATCCGTATCGGAGTCAGGCGCTTCGGTGTACAGCGCGAGCGAGATCGCGCGCGAAGAGTTCCCGACGCTCGACCTTACGGTCCGCGGAGCGATATCTATCGGCCGCCGTCTCCAGGACCCGCTTGCGGAGCTGGTGAAGATCGACCCGAAGGCGATCGGCGTGGGACAGTACCAGCATGACGTATTCCAGCCTCTTCTGAGCGCAAAGCTCGACGACGTGACGGTCAGTTGCGTGAACAAGGTCGGCGTGGAGCTGAATACGGCATCCGCTCCGCTTCTGACGCGCGTATCCGGCATTGGAGCTTCGCTCGCGAAGCGCATTGTGGAATGGAGGAACGAAAACGGCGCGTTCAAGAGCAGAAGCGAACTTAAGAAGGTTTCCGGTCTTGGACCGAAGGCATTCGAGCAGTCTGCAGGATTCCTTCGCATACGAGGGGCGTCGAATCCGCTGGATTCGTCAGGCGTCCACCCCGAGCGCTATGCGCTAGTCGAACAGATGGCGAAGGATCTTGGGGTTTCGGTGAAGGATCTCGTCGGCAATTCGCTGCTGGCGGACAGGATTGACGTCAGGAAGTACGTCTCGGGCGATGTCGGAGAGCCGACGCTCAAGGATATCGTCGAAGAGCTCAAGAAACCGGGACGCGACCCGCGTGCGGTCTTCGAGAAGCCGGCCTTCCGCGAAGACGTGATGACGATCGATGACGTCAAGGAGGGAATGACCCTTGAGGGCATAGTCACGAACGTCACTGCGTTCGGCGCATTTGTCGATATCGGCATCCACCAGGATGGGCTTGTCCACGTATCGGAGATTGCCGACAGGTTTGTGCGCGATCCGTCTGAAGTCGTGAAGACAGGCGACAAGATCACGGTGAAGGTGATTGGAGTCGACAAGGCGCGAAACCGCGTATCGCTCTCCGCCCGCACCAAGCCGCGCCCGCAGGACGGAGGCCGTCCTTCTGGCCCACGGCGCAGCGGCGATCGCGGCGGCAGATCGCACTCCAGCGGTTTCAGCTGCAATCCGTTCGCCAATCTCTGAAGGCTGCCGACAGGAATAAGGCCTATCCACCGTCTCCCATCACCTGATGACGATGGATAGGCCGATTGGAGCCAGACCGACCACTCCCGCCCTGTCCACACATACCGAATTCCCGCACCCCGACAAAAGCGTCCACAATTTGATGTCGCCGCCAAAACTACCGTAATCGACGAGTGGACGGAAATCGACACCCGGATTTCGATTTGCCTCAACCACTACCGCTCCGTCCGATTCAAGCGCCCCGACCGATATTGAAACCCCGGGATCAAACGCGACAGTTACGCCATCCGCAATTGAAAGACCGGTATCTTCCGCCAAAGAAGAAGCGGAAGTGTTGCCCGAAAGAAACGATGGGGGAGTAGCCGGGCCATTCCCTGCGCCAAACCATTTCTTTTCAAGATACGCCATCAGTTCCGCCTCGTCGCACTGGGAGAGCCTACGGTTGAAAACGATGAATTCGCCTATTTTGCCCGACCACATCCTGTTCAAGCCCCGGGCTTGACCGGCAGGACAGAAAGGGACGCCATTTCCGTTGCACCGTCCCCCCAACTGGACAAAATCCACAGTGGGCGGAGTTTGCGATTCAGAGAAAAGCCTCAGATAGCCACGACCGGCATATCCTGCCATCTTGACACCATCTTCGGAGAGCGAACTGTCGGCATACATCTTGTACCTGTCGCCGACCTGGAATGTCATAAGGTACGGCTCGCCGGTGTCGGCGCCGTTAAGCACTGAAAGGCCCTCCTTGCACACATAGGTTGTTCGCTTGCGCGGTTCGGAGGTGTCATATACATACACAGACCCTCCTTGATCAAAATCACTCTTGGACGAAGCCTGCTCAACCATACTGAACGGAGCTCCGGAATTCCCCCAGCCCGTCTCGTTTTTCCACTGCGTACGCTCAAGCACGGCATAGATCGACATCCTGCGAGAACCCTGGTTGCGGTTGGTGTATGCGCACGTAGACAAAGCCGAGAAGAAATCGAAGGAAAGCACACCAAGATTGTTGATGCCTTCACTGCCGGTCCTGTATTCAGGCCCGGGCACGAGATGTCCGTCGCAGGCATTGGGATTTGGCGTAAAACATCCGCCGGACGAACCTTTGTTCAAGACCTTGACAACCCGGCCTCCCGCCAACGTAATCGACGATTGGTCAGCGGCATCCACCCATATTGCAGCGCCAGAGCTGGCGCACGCAGAAGCGAATCTTGTCGTGCCGGAATCAATGCGAAGCGACTGCACATCGGGTCGGTCTGCGGCAAAGACAAGTTTACCCGCCCCTGTCTTGACCAGACTCCCGCTATTTTTCTCTCCGGAAGCGGATGGGGCGAACGTGGCCGACCCTGACGCGACCTCAATCGAAAGATTGGTGACTGCACGACCTGCATATCCCTCCAATTCGGGAAGTGCGTCCGTAAAACCCATCCATTTACGCCGCAGATACGTTTCGACATATTCCCGTTCCTTGTCCTTCAGAGTACGGGAGAAAACGATCATTTCACCGATTCTGCCCTTCATGCTCATGGAACTTCCGCACCAGCTTCCATCAGTATTCAGTCTTCCCGCCAGACTGATCCTGTCGATATCCTGCTTTACGTCATATCCGGTCGCGGAGGCGCTCTTCACATCGCCGGCATTGGGCCCATAGAAGATTTTACCCGTAACCTTATTGTTTGAATCGCGTTGACGGAAATGGGACAATATGAAAGGACTTGTCTCGGCGACCCCCGCCACATCTCTAAGGTCCACGGTGTAACGCTTCGCGCCGTGATTGCCCATCATGTACAGCCAGCTCCTTGCATTGCCGACGACACGGGTGGTGACGATCACATGACCGTTCTGGACACCCTCCTTTCCTACATCAACTCCATTTTCATTGCAATCTACATTCGTGCAGCACATCGAAAACGGAGCCAACGGATAATCGGGACTTCCCGCATCCGTTACCCTATATACGCAATACGTCTCAATCGTTTCACCGTGATGGAATACGAATCAAGACATA
>SUVZ01000220.1 GCA_015061765.1 Lentisphaerota bacterium | reverse complement strand
CCGGAGACTCGGCATCGTACCACCGATGCCAATCCTCAAGCCACAGCGCACTGCCCTCAATGCCTCCGGTTGTCCGGTTCCCGACACGCCGATACATGGTGACTGGCTCATGATTTCCGAACGTCCATCTCATATCTATAGGTTCAAGCGCCGCCGAAACCGCAGAGACCACGCCTGCCAGCTCCGCAAAAACAACAAGCCCATACTTTCTCATCATTGTCTTCTCTTTACTGCTTTACTGCTTTACTGTACACAATTGCTCAATTCATCTGAATCCAGTGCCCGCTCCTTCCAAAAGCACCTCTGGTCGGCGTGAAAACGCAATCTCATCCTGTTCTGACGCAAGCGTGTCGGGAACCGTACCATAACGCCCGGCCCACGTGTCCGCAAAAGCGCACTTCACCCCGTCTGCGGTCATGGCTCGGTGCAGATACATCCAGAAGTCGTCGCGCTTGTTCCGGCCGCCAGTCTCGGTCAATGCGGCCACTTTACCGCGCTCCTTTGCAAACGCACTGATCAGACGCAGTTTACGGACCGTCTCGACGAGCGACTTTTCCGCCTTGTCCGCATTGCCCTGTCCGATGGAATAGTCGTCAAGACCGACAATGTCCACATATCCGTCGCCGGGATAGTATGCCAAATAGGTATTTCCGGAATCCCCTTCCTTGCCGAACTCTTTCCATGTCCGGTCGGGGGTGAAGGCAAAAAGTATCTGGTCTTCGCCGCAAGCCTTGCGCAAATAATCCGCCGTCATGCGGCAGAACTCCCGGAACTCATCCGGCGAGCACCAGGTGCGCCCCCACCAGAACCACTTGCCGTCCATTTCATGCGCATATCTCATTATGACGGGGATTTTCTTTCCCGTCTCATCATCAACAAGCCCGTTAAAGAAGTCGGCAATGTTTTTCAGCGAGGCCATATACCATTCTCGCGGGTTCGCAAACGGCTCCCTATAGCGTTTCCCGTCGACGGAGCCCGTACCGCAAGGTTTGCCGGTGCCGTCGAGAATCTGTTTGACCACATTGCGATCGTCACCATATGACTTGAAGTTGTAGAACCCCTTGTCAAACCCATTCGTGCAGTATGGATGGTCCATATGCCAGCTAAACACCATAATGCCGCCAAACTCCTGCCACTGTTTTTTGATTGCAGCGGTCAGTGAGGCACGATTCGCCTTGTAGTAATCGGGCGGAAACCACGTTCCCGTGATCGCGAACAGATCGGAGTAGTTGACGACAGCCCTTCGTCCACCAGAATATCTCTGATAGACGCTCGACAGCTCGACCTCCGAAGCAGGCTTGGGGACAAAACCGCCGCATTTCCGGACCGCGAATTTCACGGGGCCGTTCTTTCCCCAGGGATCGACCCACGCATGCGTCCATGCCCAGTAGTAGTTCGGCGACTCCGCCACCGACATCAGTTTCTCCCTGACCGCTGCGGCATTCGAGGGCGAATCCTCCAGCACCGAGCATGCCGCTAGCGGAAGCAGAAACGCGGCTACAATCGCTTTCCTCATGCGCACCTTCATCTTACGTTGACCACGAAGCCCGTCCTTCGGACCGCCCACAATTCGCCGCCGATCGCTTCGACCGCCATGGCGCGAAGCGTTTCGCCGTTGACGGACACGCTCCACGACGCCAGCCTTTCCGGCGCAGCAATCGCGCCGAACACGATCGGCAGACGGAATTTCTTCGACGCCAACTTTTCTTCAGGGACATTTGCCAGGTGCAGCATGCCGTCTTCAGCCGGAACGAAATGCGTAATAGTTCCCGCACCAGACCCGAAATCGACCTTGAGTCCGTTGAACGCGATGTTCTCTTCACGCAATTCGGAGAGGTCCAGCGTCGCCCCCGGAGAAACCGATACGCTTCCGAACGTGGTGAACCGCCAGTCCGCATTGCGCGACCTGAACAGGTATGGCACATGGTTGTTGTATGTAAACTGGTACTGCGGATCGAGCCCGCTCGACCCGGCCTCTCCCGCAGACCACCAGCGCTGTCCCGCCCGGGAGTCCATCGTGATCCACGTTCCGGGTTCGCCATTAGGACTGGATTGAAGCTCCCAATCGGTCAGATAGGGACTGTCTTGATGGAACCAGTTGGGCATCCTGCGCATCGAATACGACACGTGCGACTTCTGCCACCCGGCACTGTTCCTCCATGTAATGATTTCCCATGTGTCCGGATCCAGCGGATCGAGCGCCGGACCGTCAAACATCACACCGATTACCCAGTTGAACAATGTGGGCCTATAGTCCGTGCTCGTGCACGGGTAATCATATCGGTTGTCCGTAATGTTGCCGTTCTGGACCAGGACGTTCACCTCCCGTCTGGATTCCGCTCCTGCAAGAATCGGGTCCGCACCCTGCCCCAGATGCAGATTCCGGCAAATGTCCGTGCTCCACGCCAGCGCGGGATTTTTCGTCGCAACCCCACCTTTGGGAATTTCGGCCGCATTGTCCGGATCGTCTCCCGTATCGCACTTGTATGGAGATGCGCCGCCGATCGTATGTGCTCCACGTTCGTCGAACAGCGCGAACGTGCCCAGACCGACCGAAATGAACTTGGTGCAGCCGTCGTCAAAACCGTAAGTCCGGCCGTTGTTGTTCGCCTTCTTCAAAATCAGTCTCCAGAAATCGTTCGTGCACGATTCGCCGCCGAAACGGAGAACGCCGGCACGGACATCCAGGCATGTGCCGGCGGCATCGTCAGGCGTCGCATAGGTCACAAACCCCGGACCATTCTTGACGACCGTCGCACCGTGCATCGTGGGGAACTTGAAAAACACGCAATTTGTCGCCGTTCCGTCGGAAAGTCTTCCGACCACCACGCTGGAATCCACCATGCAGTTTCCGACCGTCAGCAAAGAGCTGTCGCCATCCGCAAACGAAAGCGAAACGTTCGTAATCGCGAGAGTGCCGACATATGTTGGCGACGCCACATGTATATTGCCTCCGCTCCCCGACAGCACGTTCAACGCGGCGCCATCCAGCGTAAGCGTGCCCGAACCGGTTTTCACGCAATTTACCGCGGAATTTGCGAGGTCCACTCCGGCAATGCGCCCGTCAGTGTCGCCAAATCCGAAAACCAATGTCGCAAAGCTCTCCAGACTGTTGGTGACGACGCTTCCACCGTCGGATACGATGCTCCGGACCCGCTGAGAGGTCCCGTACAAGTCCAGAACGTTCGCCGGTCCGCCTAGCTTCGAGCGCACCACAACTTCACCGGTCGTCGCCTTGTACGGAAGCGCATTGTTCGCGGTGACTTTGAAAACACCGCTTCGGGATGCCGTTCCGTCGCCGATGAACAGATTGCCGGAATGCCCCCATTCGACATTGGATCCGTTGAGGCAGAATACCGCCGGCGCTCCGTTGTCGCCACCGTCAAGATTTATTGCGACATCCCCCGTTCCTTCTGTCTTGAGACACCCTTCCTGATCTGCCGCAAAGAAACTGGCTACTGCGCCTGCCTCGCGGTAACCACTGATGGCAATGGTGGCGCCGCCGACACTCTGCAGCACGATATCTCCGCCACCGGGAAACGAGAAGAGCGGACCTTCCCAGAATTTGTCGATGCAGGCACCCTCTCCGCTGAATGAAACGGCCAAAGGCTTTTTGTTCTCGTTCTGGACCTGGTTTAGCCTGTAGAAACCGCCCTCCCCTATTTCAAGAGACTCAAACCTTTCTTTTTCCGTGGCGGCATTGGAAGACAGGATGAAATTCTTGAGATACGACCATTTCGAACTTGTCTTGAAGAGCCGCAATTTAGCCTTGTCTCCACCCCCGTTTTTGCCAATCCTAACGCAAATCTTCGGGAATGATGCGGGCTCCTTGATCACGGCATTCTCTACGGTCATTTCGCCGACATCGCCAACATCGGGGCCAAGATCTATGTAGACCGGATTGCCGTCGACAACCTTGAAATTCCCTCCTGTCACGTTGAGAACGCCGTGAACGGTCACGGCCTTCACCTCGATGTCCTTGTCTATGGTTTGAACCGTTTCCTTTTCGACCGTCAGCACATCTCCTTCGGACGCCGAAGCGGCGAAAGCCGCAACGGTATACGAAAGCGCGAGCGCCTTGGCCACCCCCGATGCTTCTTTGCAAATCTTGACCGGATACATCACTTTTCTCCTTGTTCTGTTTTACTTTTCAATGAAATGACTATAGAGCCAATAAGTCCTGCCGCCTGCAACCTGTCAGATATTGCCGGTCCGGAATAAATAGTTGGCATCAAACGCCACGGACGCTTTTTATCTGATTTCGCCCGTGCATTCCTTGAATAGCGAAGCGTGGAGCGGGTGACGCGCTCTTCCGTCTTGAGGAAGCAGTCTCCGACAAGCCTGTTGTACCAGTTGTTCGTGTATCGGATTTCTATTTCGTTCTCACCCTCGCGCACGGCCGATGCAATATCCACCTCCCAAGGTGCGCACCACGCAACCCCGCAATCCTTGCCGTTCACAAAAACATGGGCGAGACCGGTCGGAACGGAACCGAGAGAGAGGGTGAGATTGGAGGAGTGGATGAGTGAGGGAGTGGATGAGTTAGGGAGCGTGAAAGAGGTGCGGTACGTAGCCGTTCCTGAGAAATAGCGCAGGGAAGTACTGGCGGCATCGCCGTCTGCACCGAATGACGTCCAGTCGCGCAATGTCTCCATGACAATTGGAGCGGGCGAAGGTGCCGTTATTCCGTCATGATACGCAAACGACACGCGCCAAGCATTCGTGATTGGATAAGTGTTTTTGACAGGATTGACATGATTTACAGGATTACGGCCATCTACTAATCCTGAAACTCCCGTTGGAGAATTCCTCTGCGCAAACACCACAAAACAACTACCGCCGATGGGAAGGTCTAGAGCAACGCGCGTTTTGCCGTCGCCCGCATCCGTTGCAGCAACCGCAGTGCGCTTGACGGAAACGGCATCCCACACTTCAACACTCCTGCCGTTTGCCGCCGTGTTCAGCACGGTTTCGCCCTTGCCCTCTCCGGCGACAAAAAACCAATCGACATCCCCTTTCCGGCGATGGGTCGTCGTGAACTGTGCGTTTTCGTCCTTGCGAAAACGTCCCCACCCGTAATAATTCGTGGAACCCTCCAAAAACTCTCCGTCATCCACCGGCTCGCCTATCTGAAGCAAAGCCTGGCAACGGGCGAGATATCCGACAAACGCCGCCGCATCCTTGTGCCACGTCACGTTGCGGTTGATGTGGCTTCCGGCGAAATATTCCGCGCCGGGGATCCCGAATTTCTTCGGAGAACAGGTGAATGTATGCCACACAAGCCTGTTCGCTCCGTCGGCATAGGCGATATCAGCAAGCGGCTTGAGGAAGGCGGGATCGACCGAATAATGCCTGTGCATATGCGTAAACGCCTCCATAGAAACTATCTTCCGCCCTTCCTGGCGGGCAGACCTGACAACCGACCGCTGGAAGAACCGTCCGTTTCTGTTCGCCCTTCCCGCATCCGGAGTAATGAAATTCTCTTTCACGGGCCAGAATTCTCCCTGAGAGAAATCATTGTGCGCCAGAAGATCGAGCTGATCGCAATCAAGCGGAGCCGATTGCGAACCCCAGGCCCACGGACCGCCGGATTCAGAATACACTTTGAGCCCATGGGAATGTGCCCACTCGCGCATTGTCGCATAAAAATTGTCCTTTATCGAACTCCATTTGCCGCCCGTCTTTATGCTTCCCTCGTAACTTACGGAATAGATGTGCGTAAATGTCTTGCCTACTAGATCCGGAACGCGCTTCAAGATCGGTCCGACTGCACGATCAAGGTGTGCGACGACAGCCTTTCGGTCCATTACGTCGGTCTCGTACTCTTTCCCGTCGATAAAACCGTTCAGAGTGCCGCCACTCGCAGACGCGTTCATCGTGAACTCCAGACCGATTCTCGCGCATTCGCGAATGGAAAACTCGAGCAGTTCATACCACTTGTCCGTTCCCCAGTCGATTTCGGGCTTGGGATTGACGACATGGTCTTTGTCGTCCCAATATCCCCGCGAATCGAACATCAGAACACCTCCGAAACCAAGACGTTTCATCGCCTCAAGGTCGGCGGTTATGGTCTCTTTGTCGGCATGCCCGTTTATCCACCACCAGTAACACCAGGGGCGAGACTCTGCAGACGGCGTCACGAACGCCGTCCATAATGACAGAACTGCGGTTGCAAAAAACATCAATCTCTCTCCGTAACAACTACCGTTTCGATACCGAGGGCGCGGCCGAGTTTCCTGATTTCGGCGGCATGGTGGCCGATGCCGAGCGCGAGAATTGTTCCGAACTGTATTCTCATTTTCGTCAAGGCATCTCCTTCAATGCAACGCGACGAAATAAACGCTGCCATCTTTCGATTTTGTAATTTCTGCAACATCAAAGCCCACCTTGCATTTGTAGTACAGATGTAGTATAATTGCAATCGTCTAAAAGAGAGGTTTTATTGTCTATGGTAGCCACAAAATCAACTGTCATGCAGTTCCGAATGGATACGGAACTGAAACAAGAAGCGGAAATTCTTTTCCGTGAGCTTGGCACTTCATT
>SUVZ01000219.1 GCA_015061765.1 Lentisphaerota bacterium | reverse complement strand
GCGCAAGACGAGCGCCACCTCCTATTTCCGGAGCTTTCAAGCTACCAGCCACATCAGGATCTGAAATTTTCTGATACGCACCGTTGAAAATAAATTTGTAGGACGTATTGTCAGTCTTGAACATCCCCGAAAAATCATTTGGAGAACCGGCCTGATTCTGTGCAAAAACAAGAGGCTCTCCCAGACTGCTTGGAATTTCAACCGTGCCATCCCCGTAAAGTCCCCTCAACTGCACCTGGCATGCCGTATCCAATCTAAATACTCCAGGTGCCCACACACCAACCGGGCATCTGAATTCAATCGGCCCGGCCAAACCGCAGGAATCGGTGGCCAACGCACCGTCATACACCTCCCATCTGCTGCCTGCTCTTTCGGTATTGAATTGGTACTTGGTTTGCGTATATTTCAGCGTAAGCGTACCGGTGCCCAATTTGACTATGCGCATCTCGATCCCACCCGTCAACGGACAGGAAAGTGCAAGGGCAGCGTCGTTGGTAACGGTGAGCACCGCGTTGGAGTTGATGTTCAACTTGCCCAACGCCTCAAAATACTCTTTATCTGCATCTGTCACAACAGCATTCGCGCAATCAGGTATTGTCACGGTCCATGGAGAGGCCGCAGACGGAACGGGCACCTTGCCGTCCACCCATCGGTCAGGAGAACTCCAGCCGCCAGTACCGGACTCGAGCCATACCGCAGTGTCGCAGAACGCGGCAAAAGCCGCAGTGAACGCGCATGTCGAAACAATACATACCTTTCTCATCATTCGCTCCTTTCTTTTCTGGAATCAACTTCACAAAGCCTTACGTCAGCAACCTCAAGCTCATCAACGCTGTCAAGCTTGACGGGATGCGGAACAACCCCCAGCCGACCGCCCTTCGAGCCGGGATTTATCTTTCCGAAGAACGACACAGTCTGCGTCTCGCCGGGCCCGAGCGTCAGCATGACCTCGTCATGGCCGCGGTACTTCCTGTTCTTCAAGCTCCATCCGGCAAAATAGATCCAATACCCCTGTTTCCCCACTCGCTTGTTTGTGATTTTGAAGGAGATGTAGAATTGACGGTTCTCCGTAAGCTCAGGGAAATCCCAGAGGAAACTGTTCTCGGTCCTCTTCGATTCAATGCCCTCCGCCAGATTCGGAAGCGTCTGCACCCGTACAAGCGTGGAAAGCCGTTCCCGGAATTCCGGTATTACACGCTTGTCCTCCACAACTTTCTTCACGGCGTCCATCACGGATTCCGACGCAGGCGCATGGCGCACCGCCGCATTGAGTTTCGAGAGGATGGCAGAATTCGCCATTGAACCCGCCTTTTTCAGAAATCCCTTGATCTGCCAGTTCCAGGAACTGCGCTCCTTGTAGGCTTTCTCATAGTCCTTGCTGCGGATGATGCTTTGGGCGATCTCAGAATGGCGACGGGCCGTATCGCATATCTCCGGCAGAGCCTCAAGGAAACGCACCGCCGTGGCCGCATCGGGGATGCGCGGGAAATCCGCGCCGCAGGCCTTGGACTTAGTCACATAGTATTCATGGAATTCGGCCATCAGCGATGCACGGCGGCGCTGGTCGGCGTCCCCGTTGGCGTTTGCGGCCGCAACGGCCTTCGCCATGAGTTCGGAAGCCTTTACCATGTCGGCGGGATTCCAGCGGACAAGGTACTGCACCGGATTCCGGAACGGGAAATACGTGCTCTTGATCCCGGAATACCAGCTGTTGTTCTTTCTGATGTGCTGACCCGTCCAGAAATCCTCCCACAGCCTGAAGTATTCTTTCAAATAAGGAACCGCCGCCTTGCCGCAGCAAGCATCATACCAGCGGTCGAGTTCGGCGGATGTGTCGCAGTCGGCATTGAACATCCTGCGGTACAGAATGTAATGCTTCGGACCTTCGCCGATAAGATTCATGCATTCGCCGAAGTAACCGTCAAGCGACTTGCATACGGACTTCTTCATGTCGAAGAAGAGCCCCTGGGGGTTGACGTAGAGACGGGGAAGCGCGTAGGAAGGCGCGCCGTAGTCGTAGCCCCAGTTTCCGATGTGACGGCACTTCGCACCCCAAGCAGCGAAATGCTCATATCTTGTTTTCACGATACGATCATCCATCAGCTGATGACTATCGGTGCAGAGGAACGGCATGAGATTTTCATGCAGAGGGAAGGACGGCGGATCGGTCGTGTTGCAGTACGCCAGAAGACCGATCACAACATTGGGATGCCTCCTGGCGACACGTTCGGCAACGCGGTTCGCCCACGTGTAGTAGACATCTGAGAAGTTGTCGAAATGCGTATATATCCTGCACTTCTTCCCGAACCCGCCGTTCATCTTTTCGCATGCCTTG
Organism: Lentisphaerota bacterium; assembly: GCA_015061765.1. The sequence goes on along the minus strand of SUVZ01000219.1, from coordinate 4,228 downwards.
CATTCACAATAGCCTCCGAGATCATTCACGGAAATTGAACAGCATCTGGCCCAAGGGTTATTGTCAAGCCACTCGCATATGTTCTTCGCCGCCTCCTCCGCAGCCTCCACGCTTGAAAAGCAGGGTTGCCATCCGACCTTCTGCGTTGGAGGAATATCACGGCGCTTGCCGTTCTTTTCGGGAAATATCTTCCCCGCAAGAGGTGTACCGCGATATTTCTCCGGCGGAAGGAACCGATTCATGGAATGTCCGTAGAACTGACCCGGCTTGCCGAGTTCACGTCCTCCAAGACACCTCTCCCAGTACGGATCGGCGTGTTCAAGATGACGCTCAACGGCAAGCGATGCCGTGCCGGAAAAAGGCATGCGCTCTACTGATACGCTCCTTCTCTGAGGGAAATGCGTGCCGTAAGGTCCAGGAAAACAAAACACAACGCCAAAATCCTTTTCGAGAATTCTGTTCAGCGCCCACCGGCAGGAATCCGTCGTTCCGGATATCATCATCGTTGCATGGTCGGGGAAGCCGATCGAGTGGCGATCCATCTCGAACGCCGACGCACTGGAGAGCTTGAAAACAATCGCATCTTTCACGCCGCTGCGCCTGCCGACCACCGGGATTGACGCACCGGTGCAGCGACGGACTGCATTGGTGAAGAATGCGATGTCTGCATCAACCTGCGCATTGCCGGTCTGCACAATCTCGACAACTGGCCTGCCGTTTTCGACGATCTGAAATCCATCAGCGTCGGCAGTGCATGCACAGAGCGCTCCAAGCGCTGTTGCAAGAACCCTCTTCATGAAAATTTCCTCCAGTCGCTTGAAATGGGATTGCCTTTTCTTCCGAAAGCATTTACGGGACGCACCGTGAAACGCAATTCCCATCCTGCGGGAATTTCGTCCGCAGCGAACATGCACGTCACCGGCTTGACATCCATCTCCGTTCCGCGATGGTACATCGGCGAATACACCCTCTTCTGGAGAAGCACCCTCTCCACTTCGCCATGGCGCAGCTCGAGCGAAACCTCATAGTCGTTCGCACGGAAGCCATCCTTCGTGGGAACGGCCGGCGGAAAAGACACAGGCGTCATCATATGCTCCGATTTGTCGCGTTTCTTTCCTTTGACGGGCTTGCCGACAGTCACTTTCGCCCGGGCGGAGAACTCCGCGACTCCGACAACCTTTTCACGGTTGGCGAAAGCAAACGGACGCTTGTGCGGCGGCAGTGCGAACGATGAAATCGGCACCACCCAATCCGGTCCGACAGGCTTGTCGTGGGTGAACTCCCAACGTCGGATGACCATGGCATTGTCATGGACAATGCATAGAAGCCCTTGATGGCATTCGCCGCTGCCGATTGAACCCATGCATTTCGACGGATTGGCGGGGACGACCCTCGGACGGTCCTTGAGACTGTAGCCGTTCTCACGTCCCTGCATCGTCACGCAATACCGCAGAGACGGCACCTGCACACAGGTGAACGCACCTTGCCAAATGCTCTTCTCATAGGCTCCGCCCATGTGGCAGTGCCCACAGAACGCTACAGCGTTTGGATATCCGGAAAGTATTTTCGTCACGCTTCCGTCATCCTGTCCCCATACGAGCGGACCGCATGCGGTGTTGCGGGGGATCCGGTGCTGGGAATAGAACACCGGTTTCTTTGGGTCGAGTTTCAGAGCCGCCATCGCCTCCTTCAGTCCCGGCACGTTGTTCCCGACGGCATTTCCGGGTTCTCCTCTCGTGAAATGGGAAAGAACGAACGTATAGCCCTTGACCTCTTTTACGGCTATTGGGGACCACGGCTCCTTGAAGCAGCGTTCCCATGAAGCCTTACGGTCATGCGTGAACATCACACTGTCACGGCGAATCTTTTCGTCCGGCCATTCCTTGACAGCGTCCTTGAAATTGATATAGCGGTCATCCTGCATATCATGGTCGCCGTAGTGCATGAGATTCGCAACAGGGCGGCCGTCAGACCCGCGTCCATCAGGAAACACCTTGAACCACGTATCCGCAAGAAGCTGAAGTTCAAGTTCCATTGCATAGTCGGCAAGATCGCCACATGCGACAACACCATCAACCTTCCATTCGTCGAACTTTCGCAAGGTCCTTTCGAAATACGGCTGCTGTGCACGGGTGGCGATATGGATGTCCGCAAGAACACCGAAGCGCATCCGCTCGCGGCCAAGGTCAATGCCAGTCGAGGCGCCGACTCCGCCAGCGGCGAATATCGCCCCCGCACCGGACAACCCGCCCATGAACCCCCTCCTGCTGACACCGGTCTGCATTGACATGACTATCCTCCAACTGAAGTTACTTCACTATTCTGTTCGTTATCACGATTGACCGCTCCGCCTCAATCGCGGGAGCAATCTGGTCAAGATGGCTGCTGTTGCGGTTTTCCCCCTCAATCGCATAATAGGCCTTGTCCGGTTCTGTAATACGGTTCTCATCCGCAACGGGAACAAGCAATTCCCTGCGGAACACGTCCTTGCCCGATGCGGCGTACAGCGTCTTCCCCTTCATCCATACGCGGTCTGCCGGAGCATCACCAGGGAGAGGCAGTATCACATCCGTCACACCGAACGACATCGCACTCTGCACACCAAGTTCTGTTGCAAAAAGGATGCGATCGTTCGCAAGCGTGACGATGTCCGTAGGACCGAGGCGCTTGGCGTCGTCGTGCAGCACAACCTCCGCATGGCGAAACGGGAATCCGAGAGAACCATCCTTCGCAATGACCATGGCGGAGACATGCCGCCGTCCTTTGTCCGAAACATAGAGTTTCCAGAGATCTGAGGAGAGTGAAATTCCTGTGATGCACTGGAATCCGCTGGCGGCGACACGTTTTTCACCATCCTTCGTGAAATATATCTTCCCCCCTTCAAACGTATACTCACCTCCGGCCGCCCTTACGGGACATTGCGCCGGTACGGTTTCGGAAACCTTCTCCCAACCGCGCCCTGCAACAAGCGAAGCGACGCGGACGGGATTTCGCGGCGGAGTGATCTTTTCCGTTTCCCAGTTCTTCCAGACGAAGCCCAGCATCCTGCGCATCGTTTCGGGCGAACCCTTTCCCGCATTGTGTCCACCATTCGGGAAATACTCGAGTTCACAGGGATATCCGGCATAGTCGAACGCAGCACGCAGCTGGAAGTCGCCGAAGAAGAGATCCCCCATGATGCGATCAGGTTCCCTGTCGCCCGTAGTGATGTATATGCGCATAGGCTTCGACTCCGTCATGCGGACAAGAGTTGGGAGTCCATGCGGAACGACAGGGCTCACGGCATATCCCCGGCGGAAGAAGTCGTTGCGGTACCACAGCATGTTCACTGTGGCACCGCCCCCCGCCGAACTTCCGGCCACAAAATGCATGTCGGGATCTTCCGAAATCTTCACCTTCGCCTGCGCCGCCGCAAACGGCAAGAGTTCCTCGACTACCATATCGGGGAAGCCCCTTCCGACATTACCGAAAAGCACACCGCGCATGTATCTGGGGAAGCCTCCCTTTACCGTAGGCTTTATGCTCGCATTAGAAACAAACACCACCAACCCCGGAGGAATCAGTTTCTCCGCCGAATATTTTTCAAGCGCAGCAGGAGTTGACTTCTCGTTGAATTCGAGCATCAGAAACACCGGAGCCGAGTTCAAATCGGTGTTCTTCATAACATATGTCGAGAACTTGACCGGAGCCCCCGCCTCGAACTTGCGTGCCTTGAACAGCTTCATTGGCGTGGCCGTGATGTAGGATTCAGTCTCCGCATATTTGTCGTAGCCGTCAAGTTCTTTAGACTTGGCTGACGATGCGAAAACCGGTTCCGTCCATGTACAAGCACAAAATATGACTGTTGCAATCGGCTTGTATGCATGACGCAAATTCGAGAATGCGCTTTTCACCTTCATGTCACATAGTTCCTCTCTTTGTGAAGAGATTATATCACATAGCAAACGAGAAAAAGTGATCTTTTGTCCAAGAAACAATCATGTTTTTGCCAAAACCCTGCCGCCATCCGCTAAAGATGCGCTTCCCGACTCATCCCCATAAGCATCTTCATGTCTTCATCCGTTGGTGCGCGTCCGTATTCGCTCACCTCATACGCCTCCATGAACCTCGGCGCGGGATGCCCCGGATACCTTTCTCGCCATGTATCCGCAAAACGCTCCGCATCTCTCACTTTCCTTACAGCCCAATACTTGCGCAGATACGCATTGCGTTTCTCAAGATCGCTCCC
>SUVZ01000218.1 GCA_015061765.1 Lentisphaerota bacterium | reverse complement strand
AGTGCCTCTGAATGAGACTGCGTTACTTGATGGATTTACTCTTGCGGCGAAAGATGCATCGGTGCCATTCAATCTTGCAGTTTCGGGAGCCGTTCGCGTTGACATATCCGAAAGTGGGGATGTTACTCCAAAGTGCAAGCAGTTGACGAAATCAGAACTTGAGTATTTTTCCGCGCAACTTGCGACAAAAACTACTGACGACAGAATAAATGCATTGCTCGACATGGCGGCGACGCAGCTTGACAGTAAGATTGATTTCTGCCAAAAGAAGGAGATCAAGGACTATGTTGTGCGTGTTGTGCAGCAACTTCCCGCCGCTGAGCGCAATCAACTGTCATTGGAGTTCTTGCCGTCGTTTGTTCAGTGCGTCAGGGACAAGATAGACAAACTTGCGAAGCAGCACAAGAAGTCAGCTTTCAACGACAAGATAAATCAGAACGCCGTGGTGTGTAAGGCAAACTACAAGTTGCCGCAGACAATACAGCCGATTTCTGCAGTCACTTATATTGAGAAATCCTTATACGCTGGCGAATATGACGATATGAACCAAGAGGAGTTGTCTCTTATTCAGGCAATTGCAAGTAAAGACAATGTGAAATGGTGGCATCGGATAAAAGACCGTAAGGGATTCTGCATCAATGGTTTTACAAATCACTATCCTGACTTTATGGTTTATACCGATAAAGGTAATGTGGTGATGGTTGAGTATAAAGGCGCAGACAGGGATGGTAGCGATTCTCAGGCAAAGGCGGAACTTGGACGCATCTGGGCTGACAATGCAGGGCAGAAGTACAAGTATTTCATGGTGTTCCTGAAAGATGGCGATGCCGTACAGGGAGCTTTGAAGATCGACGCGTTCTTGAATACGATTGAGAAGTTGTAATATGTGTGCTTAGATGATTAGATAAGGTGGTATATAGAGCGCGTCAAAATCTGAAAGCGAGAAATGGCAAAGGCGAAGAACTTAAGGATGTCGGTGTAAATGTCGGTGTAAATGTCGGTGTAAAACTCTCCGCCCGTGAGCGCGATCTTCTGGAACTGCTGCGTCTCGACGGAATGTTGACGGCTGTGCGGATAGCCAAGACCTATTCAATCTCCACAAGATAGGCCGAGCGGCTTCTAACAGGACTCAAGAAGAAAGTCTTCCTCGTCCGCGTTCACACGTCCGACCAAGCAGGAATGGAACGATAAGGTACAAGGTGAGTTTGAGGCGAACGGGGAAACTCTAAAGGCCTGATGAAGTTGAATATTTTCGGCATCGGACGAGAGGCTGTAGTTACCACCGCATTTTATAAAATGCGGTGGTAGGATTGGGCGTCAGCCGAGAAGGTTGATATCGTCTTCCACGGTTGTAATGCCGGCAATGCCGAATTTGCTTACGAGGAGATTCGTGACATTCGGCGAAAGGAATGCGGGTAGAGTCGGCCCTAAGCGGATATTTTTGACGCCGAGATGCAGCAGTGCTAAAAGCACGATGACCGCTTTTTGTTCGTACCAGGCGATGTTGTAGGAAATGGGCAGCTCGTTGATGTCGGCAAGCCCAAAGGCTTCCTTCAGTTTCAGCGCAATTACCGCAAGAGAATACGAGTCATTGCATTGACCTGCGTCCAAAACTCGCGGAATCCCGTTTGTCTCGCCTAAATCAAGTTTGTTGTACTTGTATTTGGCGCATCCCGCAGTAAGAATTACAGTGTCTTTCGGAAGATGTTCGGCAAACTCGGAGTAGTATCCCCGGTTTTTCATCCTACCGTCGCACCCCGCCATTACGATAAACTTTCTGATCGCGCCGGATTTTACGGCGGTGATTATTCTGTCGGAGAGCGCGAGCACCTGATCATGCGCAAAGCCTCCCGTTATCGTGCCTGTTTCGATCTGGGCGGGCGGAGGACACTTTTTCGCCTGAGCGATAATCGGTGAGAAGTCTTTTATTTCACCGACCTCGCCGGGAATGTGGCGTTCGGAATTGAGTCCGGCTGTGCCGGTTGTCCAAAGCCGATCAGTATACTTCGCATTTTCGAGCGGCGGCACGATGCAGTTGGTCGTCATCAGAATCGGTCCGTTGAATGATTCGAATTCCTCGCGCTGCTTCCACCAGGCGTTACCGTAGTTGCCGACGAAGTGCGGATATTTTTTGAATGCCGGATAGTAGTGCGCGGGAAGCATTTCGGAGTGTGTGTATACGTCGATGCCTGTTCCTTCGGTTTGCTTGAGGAGCATTTCAAGATCTGCCAGATCGTGACCTGAAATCAAGATCGCAGGGTTATTCCTGACGCCGAGATTCACTTTCGTCATTTCGGGGTTGCCGTAACGGGACGTGTTGGCTTTATCAAGAAGCGCCATTACATCTACGCCCGCTTTCCCCGTTTCCATTGTAAGGGCGACGAGCGCATCAAGCGCGAGCGCGTCGTCAAGTGTTGACGCGAGGGCGCGCTGCAAAAACGCGTCGAGTTCGGGATCGTCGAATAACAGGGCATTCGCGTGCTTCATGTACGCGGCAAGCCCCTTGAGACCGTAAGTGATCAGTTCCCGAAGACTGCGGATATCTTCATCGATATCCATCGTGGAAAGTATTCCGACAGTTGCCGCTTTCGTCGAGAAGGTTTCTTTGTCGCCGGTCCAGGCGGCCGCGTCGGGCAGTTTGGTCTTGTTGTCGAGTTCAGATAAAAGCGTTTCTTTTACGGCGAGTGTTTTTTCGATTGCCCTCGTAATAGCGCTTGAGTCGAAATTAGCGTTGGTGATTGTGATAAAAAGATTTTGTGTAATAAGGTGATTCGTTTCTTTGTCTATGGGTTTGCCTTCTTCGCGCAGGCGCGAGGTGACGGCACATAGACCCTTTGTCGTCCAAACGAGAAGATCCTGGAGCCCAGCGGTTTCGGGTTTTTTGCCGCATACGCCCTGGAGGGTGCAACCTTTGTTGCCGGCAGTTTCCTGGCATTGGAAGCAGAACATTTTATTATTCATATTCCTTCTCCTTTCGGTTTACGGTTTTAACGCGATGGTATGATAACAAAAGTTTCTTTGTCGGTATGTTGGAGAAACAACAAAATCGAATTATTTTGTTTCGCACGACACTATCGAAAAAAGCGGACAAAAACACTTGACAAAAAAAAAATCAATATGTTATATTTTCTCCATATCTTATTGGGAGGTAATGGAGACATGTGCCTTCTGATGGGCCAATTAACCAAAAGGAGTGCAAATGAAACGGTTACAGTGCGCATCGGTTCTTTTTCTGATGCTTTTCCATTCCGTATGTCTTGCGGCGACCGACTATTACGTAGCGGCTGACGGAAACGATGAGAATTCAGGCCTCTCCGCCACCGAGGCGAAGGCCACCATCGCCGCAGCATATACGGCAATGACCAACGGCACCGTTGAAGCCACCGCCGGCAACCGGCTTATTGTCGGGGAAGGGGAGTTCGAGTTTCCTGCTTTTCCCCTCGTTCTGACTAATGGACAATCAATTGTAGGCTCAGATGGAGCGGTTGCAACGCTTAAATTGCGCACCGGGATTGAGCAATCGGAGGCTATTGAATATTACTCCGCCGGAATGTTCGTGTTGACGACGGCGGATACGGCGCTGAAAAATCTCACCGTCCACTTCAACAACATACCGCTGAAGCTGAACGGAGCGCTTTTAAAAAATCCAAAGGGCAAGGTCATCGGGTGTACTTTCACCGGTTACACCAATCCGGTCTACAACGCGATGCACGGATGCAACATGGTTTATGTCGGCGATGCAACGTGCGCTCCCGAAATCAGAAACTGCCGCTTTACCAAAGGGAAAAATCCCCACATCGGTTACACTATCTGCGTCGATGCGGCAGCTTCAGTTCTCATCGACAGCTGCTCGTTCACCGATTTCACCGGTGGGCATTCGATGGGATCCATCGGCGTGCGGAACGACAAATCGGCGACCGTCATCCGGAACTGCCTGTTTGCCCGCTGCGACATAGACTGGTCCAACAATAACGCCGCACGGGCGCAGGTTATTTATACGCCCGACAGAGCCAATGCCGTCATCATTGACAATTGCACGATTGCCGATTGCACCGCATATGGATGGAGCAAGGACGGCGCGGCAAACGACTTGCAGCCGATTCACGGGCAGGCAACCGTGCGCAACACGCTGATCTACAACATCAGGAAGAATGACGGAACTCCTCTTCAGTATGAAACGGGGAACGGTCGCAGCAAGAAATACAGCCATTGCGCGTCGGATCGCGTTCTTGACGGAACGGACAACATTCTTCTCGGGGAAGACGCGCTTCTGCTGGACTTTTCCGATAAAGATGATTATGTTGTGCTTTCCGGCGCGACGATCGATGCGGGTGCCGTTCTGGACTGGATGGATGAAACGTCCGTGGATATCCGCAATTCAACCCGAATGGCCGGTCTTGCGCCCGATATCGGCTGTTTTGAACTCAAGGCCCGTCCGAAGGTTTTTTATGTCATGGCGGATGGCGATGACGACAAGGACGGGTTGAGTGCCGAGACGGCTAAAGCGACCATCGCCGGCGCATATGAGGCCTTGACCAACGACGCGCCAAATACCGAGAACGCAGATTCGATCATTGTCGGGGATGGTGAGTTCGATTTGACCGGATATACAATGAAATTTGTCGGCAGGCAGAAGATGAGCAGCCGGAACGGTCCTGAAAAAACGAAGTTGAACGTTCCGTCGCACATTGTCGAAGGGACTAAAACGGACCGGACCGGTGCGACGTATCAGCTGTTCGACTTTGCCGATTCAAAAGTTGAGTTCCGAGGCTTCACGGTTGATTTCAGAAAGAAGTCCTACAGCTACGTAAACAGTGCGCTGGCGAAAGATCCGCAAGGCCGGATATCGAACTGCGTCTTTGAAAACTATTCATCGGCAAGAATTGAAAGCGCATATGTCGTTAGCATTTATGCGGCGGTTGCTCCAGTGTTTTCAAATTGCGTATTCCGCAATATCCACTGTCATTACCGATCGTCGGCATTTAGGGTCGACAATGCGTACGCCGCACCGGTTCTGACGCATTGCACTTTCCAAGACATCGACTGCGGAGATTACTATTCGTACGGAACGGTGCATGTCAATAGCGGTTCGTTGACATTGCGCAACTGTCTTTTTCTGCGTTGCCGCAATCATCAGGATATGCATAGCGGCAAGTATCGTTCCGCGACCATACATGCCAACGGGCAGACGGTCATTGAAAACTGTTCTCTCATTGACTGCCGGTTTCAAGGCGAGGCCTATGAATCGGAAGCCGGAAAGGAATGGGCGGCACTGAGCGGCCCGATCATCAAGGGGGGAACCGTTCTTAATACGCTCGTTTACGGGTGCACCAACCAGTTTGGCGAAATCGTGTCCTGCAAGACCGGACCGACCTATTCCCATGTCGCATCCGACGCCCCGCTTGGCGGCGAAAGCAACATCCTCCTTGCGGAGGGTTCTCTGAAGTTCCGCAAACCGTGGAAAGGCGACTACACGGTGCAGTCCGGACCGACCGTGAACGCAGGCATGGAGCTTGATTGGATGTCGGGCGCGACGGATCTTCTCGGTCGGCCTCGCGTCATCGGGGGGACGCCGGACATTGGATGCTTCGAGTTCGATCCAAGTGAAATCAAGGGCACGACGATTGTTGTTCGATGATACGCCCGAATGTGATAGAATAACGCAAGCAAGGAGAGTTATATGAATGTGACAGCAACAGGTTTGACCGCATTGGCTGTTTTGGCCTACGGCGTCACGGCGTTTGGCGCGCCGGTCAGGGAGGCGACGCTGGAAGTCGGAAGCCGTGTGAGTTTCACGGCGGTTTTGCCGGTAAAGGAGAAGCTGACGATTTCGCTTGGGCGTGGGCGCGAGAAGCTGGAGATGCGTTCGGAAGAGGATGGGTACAAGTGGTGGTTTTCCGACGTGAAAGGGAGAAGTCCGCAGAAGCGCCCCCATCCCGCCTCCTCCAGTCCGGAAGAGGAAATGAGCTACTGGTGGGAGGATTGCACCTATTCGCCCAACGGAAGATTCAAGCCGCGTTTCGATCTGCCGTCGGACATCGAGATGCTGAGCCGCCATTACGAGGCAGCCGCCCGCATTCTGCCGTCGGAACGCAGGATTGAATTGTCCGTGGAACTCTGCGATGGATGGCTTTCCTTCTATGTCGATGACGTTTTGATCCACTCCCTCAAGGCGAGCGAAGACGTGGCGGGGCGGAAGATATCGGTCGTCTCCTCCAAAGCCGCCGTAGTCTCCGAAACTGCGGCCGTGAAAGTGGCATCCGCCAGGGGATGCTACCGCATTCCGCTAGGCAACGTCGCCAGCGTCCCCGGTGCGGCGGGTGACGGTGAGTTGAATTTTGGCGGCATTCCGTTTCTCGCCGGCGGCAAGGCGGTGGACGTCTCGCGCTCGTGGGTGCGCGAGGCATGTGTAAGCGAATACGGCCAGCCCAACAAAGGTACGTTCGGCGGACGCTGGAGCGGAGCGATGAGCGTGACGCCCGGACGGCTGCAGTTCCGTGTCCCCAATCGTCGCTATTCGGCGCTGAAACTGCTCGCCACCTGTGAGAGCAACGCCTTTCTCACCGTCCAGTTCTACCGTCCGGGTTCCGGCTTCCCTGTCAGCTGCGTTCCCTCC
>SUVZ01000217.1 GCA_015061765.1 Lentisphaerota bacterium | reverse complement strand
CCCCGGAAAATGTAAGTTTCCCCTTCGCAAGCGCATTCAAGACGCCAACCTCAAAAGTGCCGTTGGTCGTCTGCATTCCACTCCAGTCACGCGCATTAAAATCGCCGTCAAGAGGAAGCCACATCACAGTTCCCCCATCCGTGACGGTCGAGCCTTGCCACATCATTTCATCAGTTTGGAGCGCCACATTGGAAATGCGCAACTCGGCTATATCGCCATCCCACGAATAACCGTTGTACTGCTCATGATTTCCGACCACCCAGGGATAGCGTTCCGCCGTACCGCCGTTAGAGTAGCCATATGCAAGCGGGCCGGGGAGTTTGGCAGTCTTGATTTCCCGGTGATCAATGAAAAAACCAACATTATGACTCTCTCCATCGATCGTCAATGCAATATGATGCCACTGTTCGTCCTCGATTCCATGCCTTCCCAGCTCAATATCACCATAACCAACGTCACCCGACGCGTTTGTCACACAACACCAGTGATAGAACCAGACGGAGTTGGCATTGCGATACAAACCGTTGTAATACGTTCCTTGTCCGAAATCATGGTACTTTTTCGAGACAAACATCTGGTATTGATTGACCGAAGAAACAGGCTTTGGTCTCCGCACAAAAAACTCGAATGTAAAACTCTGCAACTCCAATTCACCGTCTGAATCGTCGATATAGAGCGGACAACCTTGACTGCTTCCTGGCTTCCCATCGAAATGGAGAGATGTACTCTGCGGTATATCAACGCCAAATTTTGATTCCCGATATGCATCGAACGGCTTGTCATCAAATGTGGAAATAGATGAGAGATGGCTGGTCGACGCAGCGCCGTGGCGGTCTACAACCTTTGCAGGAAACTTCGATTCATCAATTCTGTTCAAGAAACTGGTTCCGATAGCCACCTTCTCACCTGCCGTTCCATCAAACGACCATCGCCCGACAATCTCGCCGCTAACGTATGGAATATGAAAAATTGCAGACAACGCGAATGCATGTGCAAACCACCGCGCATGTTCAGACGATCTTGTTGCGAATGCAATGAATCTTTTAAGCATTATAAACCCTCCTGATTTGCGCATATTATACGCAAAGGTCAAGAGCGCACACAATCCCAAATCAAGCAAAAAACAGATACATTTTGAGCAAGCAAAAACGCAGTCGTTATGGTTACGAGTTTCGGGTTTCTTGTTTCTGGTTTCGCTTCCCACTAGCGACTAACAACTAGCGACTAGCGACTTTCCCCACTCCCTCACTTCGACTTCAACTTAAAACTTCGACTCAAACCATCCCTTATTCTTATTCTGGCTGCGGTATTCCTGGATGGAGACTCCGTAACAGGCTTTGAAATATTCACGAAGGCGAGACAATTTGTTAAATCCACAACTATAGGCAATGTTCTCTATAGAGTCGTTGGTTGCGGCCAGTCGATGGCGGACCGCCTCTAAACGAGTATGCAAAATAGCCTTCCCGATGGATTCCCCCTGGATTTCCCCGAATCTCAAATCCACCAACCGTCGCGAAACGCGCAGATATTTAGCTACGTCGCATGAACCTATTGGCTCCGCATAATGTGCGCGTATGAACGCAAGCGCGCGCTGAACCAGCTTTCCGGACGTTGAAACGGGAGATGTCGATTCCCGCACCGCAATGCCCTTCACGTCGATTTCCACATGCTCAACGGCCTGCAATTCCCGCCCATCAAGCATTTCGTGCAGTTTCTCCGCGGCAAGCGCGCCGATGCGCTCATGGTCCGGGCAAACGGACGTAAGCGGCGGAGCCGTGCGCGGACAAAGCTGTTCGTCGTTGTCCACACCGATCACCGCAACTTCGTTCGGAACGCTGAGCGATGCGTCCCTGCACGCCTCAAGCACCTGAATTGCCCGGTCGTCAAAAGCCGCAAAGACTCCGGCTGGTTTCGGAAGCCGTTCCAGCCAGGCCCTGAGCTTCGGCAAGTCATACCCTTTGACGCCGGCCCGGTAGACCGAAACGTCGAAACCGTTGCGCTTCATCTCCGCTATGAACGCTTTGCCGCGCAACCGGCTCCATTGGCTTCTGGACAATGCCGGAACAAATGCGTAGGAGCGATATAGCCCCTGAGAGAGAAAATGCCTCGCAGCCTCCCGTCCGACGCTTTCGCATGAACCTGAAATCATGACCAGATTGCGGGTACGTTCCGACAGCAGCGTGTCGTAGACATCCACCGCAACCGTCGGCAGATCGAGCCGGGACAGTTCAATGCCGCCATCGCGCGCCTCAGGAAGCGAAAACACCACTCCGTCAACTCCGCGTTCACGGAACGACTGGACGAATTCGGCGCTGAAATCTTCGCGATGCCTGACGAACTGCAGCTGCCAACTGAGATTGTTGTCGATCATATAGCGAAAAAACCCGTCGAGCTTGCGCCTTCCCGGTTCTCCTGCAAGCTGAAATGCGACAACTATGCGTTTTACGGAACTACTCATGGAGCTGAAGTATACCACAAATCGCCATTGCCGAAATTGTCCATGTTTTTTCCTGATGCGGACTTGGGACGACAAGACCGTTTTGATATATTTTCCTGCATCTGCGCGCAAAGAAAACAGGCGCTCCGGTGCATACCCCAATCCAATAAAAAGCAAAAGAAACAGCAAAAGGAAACCTTGGCATGAAACTTGCCGAATTCGTCCCGCCAACACCGCATCCGCTGTGGAAACTTTGCCTTCAGATGGGAATTACGGACGTCATCGTAAAGGTAAATCCCGATCTGACCGGCCTTCACGACCCGTGGAAACTTGAAACGCTGGAATCGATCGTCGGCCGCCTTGCCGAAGCCGGACTGACCGTCGTCGGTCTTGAAGGCGACCCGTTCGACATGTCGCCGATAAAGGAATATGGCGCGGGTGGTGATTCGGCAAATGCCGCCGAAAGCGAAAAACGCAAAGAAGCCCTTGCGCACTATTGCGAACTGCTCGATTCCATGGGAACGCTCGGAATCAAACTTCTCTGCTACAACTTCATGGTCGGGAAAGGATGGTCGCGAACCGGTCTGCGAGAAGGACGCGGAGGCGCAAAAGCCACCTGTTTTTCCATCGGGGATTTGCCGGCGCCAGAGACCAGAACCGACGGTCTGACGCTTGATGCAGGACAGGTCTGGGACAATTACGCGCACTTCATCAAAACGGTAATGCCCGTCGCCGAAAGAAACGGCATCCGCATGGGGCTCCATCCGGACGATCCCTGCCTGCCTTCTCTCGGCGGATTCGCCCGGATTTTCGGAAGCGTGGAGGCATACGACCGGGCGTGTTCGATCTATCCGTCCGAAAGCAACGCCGTAACTTTCTGCCAGGCGAATTTCAAATTGATGGATTGCGCAAAGACAGCATCATCCGGTCCGACAGACGCGCTCGCCGGAATGGTCCGGCATTTCGGCAGGCGCATCGCGTTCGTCCATGTGCGCGACGTCGAGGGAACGAAGGAGAATTTCGTTGAGCTGTTCCACGACCAGGGAGACGTCGACCAGTTTGCGCTGATGAGGACGTACCGCGAACTTGGAATCGATGTATTCATGCGCGGCGATCACGTTCCCGAAATGGCCTATGACCGGATGATTTCGCCTGACGACCCCCCCGGATATTCCACTCTCGGGCGTCTATTCGCCAATGGCTATCTGAAAGCCCTTCTCAAAGGAACCGCCGGATGATGCGCAGGGTCTACATCGGGCAATATTCAAACGGCAAGGACTGCGGCATCCTCAGCATAGGTGTCGACGAAGCCACCGGGGAAATCGTACGGCTGAACCATTGCGGCGGATATTCCAACACTTTGTGGCTGTCGCCCTCGTACGACGGTTCGCGTCTTTACGCCGCACGGGACGGCGGCATAACGGTTTTCGATACCACAAGACCCGAACTGAGGCCGGTCGCGGATTACGGCCTTGTGCGTACGCAACCCTGCCACATGTCGCTATCTTCGGACGGGAAGCGTCTGTACTTCGCCGAATACACAGACGCCATATGCGGAATCATCGAACTCGATTCCAGCGTTATTCTGACGGCTACGCTGGAAGGAAGCGGGCCTGATCCGGTAAGGCAGACAGCGGCACACGCACATTGCGCGATCGAAACGCCTGACGGACGCCACCTGTGCGTTGCTGATCTGGGCTCCGACTCGATATGGCTTTTCGACTCCAAAAGTCTCGCACTGGAATGCAAAATGGAGACGATGCCATCCGGAGCCGGTCCGCGCCATATCGCCTTCCATCCGAACGGAAAATTCGCCTACATCGTATTCGAACTCGCCAACATCATAGCTACGTACCGGTACATAGACGGAAAACTCGAACACATCCAGACGCTTCCGCTTCTTCCGGAGAATTTTTCCGGACACAGCCAGGCGGCGGCATTGAAAATCTCCGGTTGCGGGAAAATGCTTTTCGCGACCAACCGTGGCCATGATTCCGCTGTCGCATTCCGCATCGATCCCGATTCGGGAAAATTGGCGGCGGCGGCGCATTCCCCTCTCGGCGGCAATTGGCCGCGGGACCTGACCTTGCTGCCGGGCGGCAAAATCGCCGTAGGATGTCTTGAGCGCGAAGGCGAAGTGCGCACCTACTCTTTCGATGCCGGCGCCAACCTTTTCACTCTATTGCCGTTTTCGGTCAAGATGCACAGACCTGTCGTTGCCGCAACAGACCCATCAAGGAACACGATATGCTAAAAGAAAAATTCGATCTCTCCGGAAAAACCGCGCTGATCACAGGATCGTCGCGCGGAATCGGACGCGGGATCGCGCTGGGGCTTGCCGAATATGGCGCCAAAATAATTCTGCATGGCTCGCGCGCCAGTGCGCAGCTTGACGAATCCCTCGAACTCGCAAACCGGCTTTCTCCCGGCGCCGAAATATGGATTGCGGACCTTTCCGACATTTCGCAGGTGGAAACGATGCCAAGAGGCATTGACATACTCGTTTCGAACGTATCTATCCAGGAGCGCATGAAATGGGAAGAATTCGACATGGCCGAAGCGCACAAGGAATTTGAAATAAACTTTTTTGCGGCATTGCGCATGTTCCAGATAGCCTATCCCCACATGAAAAAGAACCGTTGGGGAAGATTCATTTCCGTCGGCTCGGTACAGGAAAAGCGTCCGCACCCAAGTATGGTTTCGTATGCTGCCTCAAAAGGCGCACTGGAAAATATGGTGCGAAATATTTCCCGGCAAGTTGCCGCCGAAGGAATCACGGTAAACAACCTGTGTCCGGGCGTATTTCTTACAGACCGCAACAGCGATGCACTATCCGATCCCCAATACAGCGAATTGGTCAAAGCCGCCATTCCTGCGCACGATTACGCAATGCCAGAGGACGCCGCCGGTACGGCGCTTCTTCTAGCATCTGATGCCGGTCGCTACATCACCGGCGCGACTATCATGATCGACGGAGGTCTCAGCCTCCCAGGCTGAGGAGTTATAAGTTGTAAGTTAGGAGTTTGCCGCAAAGAACGCAAAGGACACAAAGGGTGAAAGTTGTGAATACGAATCATTTTTTAACGCAGAGGCGCAAAGGCGCAGAGAAGCGGAGATGAGAAAAACTCTGCTGCTCTGCTTTCTCTGCGTTAAAATAAAAGGATTCGTTCCCAATCTACACGATCTACACGTTCTGCACGGCTAAAATAAAACAACACAACCCGAAACCAGAAACAAGAAACAAGGAACCTAATATGCCATCATTAGCAGACATGCGTACTAAGGCCAAAGAGGCAGGCCTCATGAAACTTGACCGCCTCATCGAAAAGCGTCAGCACATCCCGACGAACGAATTCCCGATTCCGCTCAAGGAACTCTGCGAGCGCTTCGAGAAACTCTACACCGGCTGCGTCAACGACGTGATGCGTGAAGCGTGTCTACTCGACCAGAACCTTCCTCCGGACATCATGCCGCTGCGCGACGAAATGGTCGTGTGCGGTGAAGCGTTCACAGTGAAGAGCGCCCCGAACTGCATGATTGAAGGCGAAATGACGTTCCGCGCACAGATGCTTGACGACTTCAAGCCGGACGGCGTCGTCGTATGGGATACGTCCGCAGACGTTGAGGCCTCGCTCTGGGGCGGCGTTATGACGGCTACCGCCATCACCAAGGGAATCCGCGGTGCGATCATCGCCGGCGGCATCCGCGATACGAAGCAGATCCTGGAGCAGAACTTCCCGGTATTCTACCGTTACCGCGTCTCGAACGGCTCGCTCGGCCGCTGCATGATCACGCACTACCAGACGCCCGTCAAGATCGGCAAGGTCACGGTGCGTCCCGGAGACATCATCATGGGCGACATCGACGGAGTGATCTGCATTCCGCGCGAAATCGCATACGAGGTTCTTCTCCGCGCCGAAGGCATCGAGAAGAACGAAGTCGATATCTTCTCCTGGGTCCGCCAGGGCGACACGATCTCTGAAATAATCGACAAGGGCGGTTATTTCTGATGAAATTCCGGAACCCCCAAGAGCACAAATTCAGTTGCCTTATTGCGTGATTTGCAAAACAACAAGATTTCGGGCAATCAGAACGCTTCAGGCATAGCAACCGTTAATCGAGTAGGGGGAGTTTTCTCCCCCTCTCACACCACGGAGCGTGCCTTTTATGGCACTGCGCGGTTTCAACTTTTCG
>SUVZ01000216.1 GCA_015061765.1 Lentisphaerota bacterium | reverse complement strand
GTCCAGTTCGTATTGATTGCAGAAAGATACAATGATGCCCCTGCACTGTCCGGATAGTAGCACTCTGCATTGATGTCACCATCGCCGGTCAATTCAGACTCAAGATGGAACGAGGAATCATTATACATCCGCACAACAGCTTCCTGTCCGGCCGCCGGGTAGCGATGCAACGTCCATTTTCCTGAGAGTCTGCACGATACTCTTGGATAAATATATGCGGTGCCGAATGTATGCAGATTGGTGATATATGACGATGCGTACAGATAAACAACTCCTTCCGGCCCGACACAAAGACCTCCTCCTGGGAATGTCGTTACGCGATTGGGATATGTCGCCGTCGGCGCACGAAATGCAATCGAGCCAGACATGACATATCCGGAACGGGAACGTCCCACATAGTAATCAGCATCAGAATGCGGCCAACGGCCATCCGACCACACACCTTCCTGCGATACGCTTGTATCCATCTTGCAATTGCTTTCATTCTGCTGATCTACGCCACAGTAGCTTACGACTTTCCGATGTGACAGGCAAACGTATTTCCCGCCGACGACCTCGTCATCATCGCGCACATTGACAGTAAAAAACGGGAGCATTCCCATATACGTATCCATCGTGGCATTTAAACCCGTAAAGTCAGGCAAGCCCGCCGCAACGGCTTGCGGAGAAAGACGAAACATTGGAAACTCAACGGGGTCGCCGCCGGACTCTGCCGTTGTATTCATATCCTTATAACACATACGCACCTGCGAACCGATTTCGAGCCTGTTTGTCACATAAAACATTTCCGGCATCCCGGTTCCTTTGGTGAAATTCAGACACGAACCATCGCCGACTGCTAATGTACCTACTGTAGATATGCGTGAATTTCCCCTCACGGATTGCCATTGCATATTCATTCCGGTATTCAACGTCCCGGCTACATCAAGCTGTGCAGAATTGGTCAGCGATGAATTTTCAGCAAAAGAAAGATTGCCGAAATCACTTTTTGCAGAGATATCAAGCCAGGCTTTATTACCGAAGACAAATGTTCCCGGAGTAACGAAACTCGTACTCGCAGGGATTTTCATGCCGAACCCGTCAGCAAAACGAAATGTCCCTGAAAACTTCGTCCAATCGCTTCCTGATTCAGGCAAGAGATAGGACAGTCCTTTATATGAAGATACAAACTGATAAAAATATACCTGTGATTGTTCCGAACCGATTACCTCCGCCCCAAGCTTTACACTGTTAAAATTCTGTCTGATATAGCGTATGCAGGAAGGATGTTCTGCATCTTCAGAAAGAAACGTAATCTTTCCGGCGACTTTTCCATCATCAGAAAATTTAATTCCACCATCGGCCAGAATTCTCAAATCCTTGAATGTTCCTGTTTTACCGTTTCCGCCTCGACAACGCACATCTCCAGCCACCATCAACAGCGATGGGAACGTCATATTGTCCGCAGGCCCCTGAGCCGTCCATCCGGCCCGGACATAATAGTTTGTGGGCGGATTGTCATGCGGAGCAAGTCCGTCGGACCAATTGCCGATTGCTGCAAGCGATCTGACATTTTCCGAGTCATTGCGCAGCATGGTTACATAACCGGTAGTTTCGTCATATTGGTCTGCACGCACAAGCTGTACAATCGCCACTGCCAACGCGCCCAGGAGCATTACTCGCTTATTCATATCATTCAGTCCTTTCTTGTCACTTCACAGGAACCGGCGGCTCCCAAAATTCCTTGAGGTACTTGTCTTTAATCCACATCCACCAACGGACTTCTGCCGGATAGCCGCGGAAAACCGCGCCCCAGCACTTATCGTCTATTTCATCTTTAAGTTCAATGCGCTTCATGATAAGTTCGCGTCCGAGTTCGGCAAATTCCGGCACCTTCATCTTGTCCCGGGCATAAATGAACTTGCGCGTAAGTCTCGCGTTTTCAATCATCGCCCGGACGCGGTTCACGCGCCAGCGCTCGAGTCCGGAAAGATTGTCATGGGCAAGTGCGCGCTTGACGACTTCAAGATCACCAGCATAATCTTCATCGGTATGCGCGGCGTATACCGCTCCGTAAAGCTGCGAATCGTCAAGGATCGTTTCCTTAACTCCGCTGAGTTTTCGCATGTTCGCCTCTACATCCTTGTTCCGCCCAGCTTCGCCGCGCATACGCACCCTGGCGAAATACTCCTTCATTTCCGGTGCGGCGGCACCATACTGCGACATGTATTCCGCCTCAATGGTTTCAAAGGGCAAATCCGGCTCCGCAATAAGCCGTCCCAGCGTGTAAAACTCAAACTGCGCAGGCGGCCGCGGACAGTTGTCCTCGTCAACGCCTATCATGCCGCCGACGAGATTGCGCTTGAAATCTTCGCAGAAGAAACGCTCGAGTCCGCGTACCGGAGCCGTGTAGCAGCAAAGATAATTGGGGCGCACGAAATAGCGCTTGAGCCCGATCGCACGCCACTTGCCGATCAATCCTTCGGAATCGTCATTTAGTGCAGGAACTATGCTGAAAAGCATGTTCTCCGCATGTTGCAGCTTTTCCCTGCGGGGTGGAAAGCGATACGACGAATAAAGATACGTCACCACTGTCACGTCAGGCCGCACGGCACGGGCCTTTTCCGTCACCCGGTTCCAGAATTTCACGTAGCGGTCGGTCTTGTGCGCGTTGAAATCCTCCCCGGGGCGATCTGCATCCCATGCGCGGCAACCTTCACAGCGGCAGAAATTGAATGCGTCGTTCGGGCAGATGTTCAGATATTCGTTAGTGCCGCGCGCGCACCAATCGGCTATTATCTGATCGGCGACCGCAGGATTGGAAACGCAAAGCTTCATCCACCTCGCTCTTGACGAATCCTTTTCATGCTCGCCGGGGAACCCCCGCCGCCCTTTTTCATCCAAAGCCAGAAGCTCCGGTTTAGTCGCCGCAAACCGCCGGTTCCAATCCGTAAACGCATGTCCCGACGGGAAACGTTTGCGCGTCTGATGCCGAAGCCGACGCATCCATTGTTCCCAATCGTGACCAAATCTTCGAGCCTGGTCCTCGTTGATGCGCAGAGCCGTCGGAGTGCTGCTTATATTTCGCGAACTCAACAGAGATGCAGGTCGACCCGTATATTCCGCAATACGCGACACTTCCAGCGGAGGAAAGAACCTATAGGACCAACCATCTGGAACATTCACCGTATCGCGCTCGGCAAGTACGATCCCCCGGTCTCCAGGACCAACCCATTTAACACCAAGCACTTTCTCCAAAAATCCATATACTGCATATAAGGTTCCCCATCGTTGAGAGGAAATCTTAGGCGGCTTCACATGAAGTCCCGAATCATCTCCCCAGAAATAAATCTTTCCGTTGACTGCCTCCGCGCGAGCTTCATATTCAGACGCTTCTGAAAATCCAGGGGCGGCTTTCCCGATCACAAAAATGGCCGGTGAATCCGCGGCACCGCCCGGCTTTCTGCCTTTTGCAATCATTGAAAGATGCTTTTCAAGTTCTTTTACCGCACGTCGCTGGCTCTCGTTGACAGGCGTCGCGTCAATTCGCGCCGTACGCAAATCAATCTCAAAAGCATTGAGCGAAAGACCCGCAACCATCAATAGAAACGCAAACACAAATCTTGCCGCCGGCAAATCAGACTTACTGGCGAACAATCTATTGCTATAACAGAATATTTGTCTCATGCCGCAAATTGTATCATGTACGCAAATGCAGCAGACGACCTTTATATAACGGTTTTTCAGGATGCGTCAGATCATCGCCGACATTCCGTCAACGCGATGTCGACTCACGCACAACAAGCTCGGCGGCAATCATAATACGGCGCTTTTCCGCATCGGGATTGTCAATGCGCCAAAGAAGCGTTTCGAACGCCGTACGCGCAATTGACTTGCACGGTTGATGGACAGTAGTAAGTGTAGGCGATACAAGTGTAGCGAGATCAACATCGTTCACGCCGGTAACAAGAACATCCTGCGGACATCGTTTGCCTATTTTCCGCAAAATCTTCAACACATGCACCGCAACAAAGTCGCTCGCGCAGACAATAGCGTCCGGAAGAGCCCTTCCCCATTTCTCGGAGAGCAGTTTTTCATCAAGGCTCAAATACTTTCCGGCTAGTTTAGCGCCGCGATTCATGGAAATCGCCGACAAAAGCCCTTCCAACCGCCGTTGGACATTGTCGTTGATTTTAGTTCGTGAGACAAACACAATCTTTCGGGCCCCGTGAGCAATGACGTGCCTGCCGGCAAATTGTCCGATCTCGAAATTATCCACGCCTACAAAATCAAAACGATCCTCTTCCGGCATTGGGGCAATATCGGTATCAAGTATGATTACCGGAATCGAAGCCCGGCTGAATATCCGCAGCACTTCACCGTTTGCATCCAGAGCGTTATCACCGAAATCGATGGGATGAAAAACAACACCCGACACCCCTGCCGCCACCATTCTTTCCGCCATTGCAATAACAACGGAATGCACTTTATCGGCGGACACCGACGATATATCGGCAAAATCAACGGCAACACCGCGTTCCATGCATAGGCGTGAAATCTCCTGACAGATGGGCGGAAATATCTCAACCTGTTTCTGCATGGGAACCACCAGACCGATAGATGTCATTCTTCGCGCCACGAAAGTGCCGACGCCATTGCGAGACTTTATGAGCTTCACCTGCTTCAACGCCTCAATCGCCTTGACCGCTGTTAAATGCGACACGGAAAATCGGCGGCATATCATCTTCACGGACGGGAACGCAGAGCCTGGCATATATTTGCCGGAAAGGATATCATCGCGCAGCTTATCGGCCACTTCGCGATACCGAGGGAGTCCAACGCATTCCTCAATGCCATCTATCTTCACATCTTTCATGCCGTAAATTATACAACATCTACTCGACACAGAATAATAAAAGGCAGCGCAACACCTCAAAAAGATTAACAGCTTATGTTTTGCCGATTCTGAACAACTGGGGACACCCTTCAAAATGCAACGCGCAAGCTGCGCGTTGTACGGGTGGGGTTAAGATAAATGGATGGGATAAGATTTCGTCCGCGCCGTAATCTTGAGAATCAATCCAAACCATATTCTCATCATCCCGCGGTCTTATTAGAAGCGAGAGAATTGTTCCGAATCGAATTCTCATCTCCCGAATGGCACAAGGCAATAGTTTGCGAACTGTATCCAAGAGAGGCTCTACCACCGCATTTATAAACAATGAACAGTGTTTACTGGAATAATTGGGGTGGGACCCTGAAAAGATTGGTAATTTCGCTTGTGTTTCTGGTGTTTTTATAAAATAGTGTTGTTTGGGAGGTTTATAGGATTTCGTCCGCTCCGTAATCTTGAGAATCAGTCCAAAGCGTATTCTCATCATCCCTCGGCCTCATTACATCAGAAGCGAGAGAATTGCTCCGAATTGGAAACTACGGGGACCCCTGAAAAGGGACAGACCTTTGCGCCCCATGAAGTCGGAAGACGATGCAATGCCGCCGGTGAATATCCTCCAAATGGCATAGTGAATCTCGTCCAGACTTCTTGAACCTTTGTGGGAACATGCCCTTTGCCGGCCGGAACACGGACTTACAAAGGTCATATCACGGACACACGACGGACAGGACACGGACAAGATACAGACAATCGACGGACGGCGGTCGCGGGGCGACCGCCCTACCACGGGCTTCTGACGGACTACACACGGGCGATTGACGGTCGGCGGAGTTGAGAGGGTCGCTTGTCGAGCGGGCGCGTATGTGTTCGTCGGTTGTTCGTTCTGCGTTCGTTCGTCGTTCGGTCGCGTCCTGTGTGGCGTTCGTCTTGTGTTGGTTCGTGTGGCGTTCGTGCGCGGCGGCTCACAGGGTGAAGCGGCCGATTGTGGACGTCGGCGCGTCCACAATCGGCCATGGGAATGGTCGCTTCGCGACACGCGGCGGACTCTCCACGGGCCAGCGACGGACTTCTGACGGGCGGCGGACGGGCGGGCATTCGTCTGATGCCGACATTTTGCGACATTCCGAGATGGGCGGTGGCGCGGCGGCGGACTTGCCACGGACGGGAAACGGACACGCCACGGGCTTATCACAGACGATTCCCCTACGGACGTGCAACGGGCGGCACACGGGCTTGCCTACGGGCTTCTGACGGACGGGCGACGGGCGGGCTTCGGTCAGACTTGGACAAGCCCAGACGTGCCAAGATGGGCGGCGGCAGATTGCGCGGCACACGGACTGGAAACGGACTGGCGGCGCGTTAGGGATAACGCGCGTGGATGCTTGCGCACCCTTCGGGTTCGGCTTACGCCGAATCTTCCCTCCGAAAGCATTCGCTTTCTTCGGCACATCTACCACGAATACGCACAACGGACTACACACGGACGCGCGACGGACTTTCCCTATCGCACAAGCTCCTCACCGAGCTCGCCGCTCTCCCCGTGCTCTAATCAAGAGTAGCGGTAAAGCAAAAAAGGAAACCCCGGCATTGTCCGGGGTTTCCTTTTTTTTTTCGGAGGAAGGACTGATCCCATCAGTGTTTGATTTGTTGGCGAAAAGGATAAATCTTTTGGCAGTTTAGCCATATTTATCGAGTGGTTAAAATGATAAAATAACCCCGTTATGAAAGACGAATACTATTCAAGGTACTACCGAACCGG
>SUVZ01000215.1 GCA_015061765.1 Lentisphaerota bacterium | reverse complement strand
TGTATTCGCCGTGCTGAAGAAGATGTAATGCGGCGCGCTTGCCGATATCGGCGTTGTCGTGCCATATGGATGAAAAATTGCTGCGTTGTGCGGTGATCCTTCTGTCAGCTATGTTTACGAGGACGGTTGGAATGTCCGAATTTGCTATCTTTTCCATTACACCATCTGTTCCAGGCATTGACAGTATTATTCCGTCGTAAGGTTCGCCAGATTCGCTTATCAGCTCCTTACAGGAGAAGTAACGCCCAGGACGAACGGTGCTCAATCGCCAGTTCCTGATGGAGAGCTCATCCAATATGGCTGAGAAATGTTTCCGCCCTGACTTGTACTCCAGCGAATACACGGCCAGAATATGATAATTTTCCTTTTCCTTCATGTGTCAATGATATCACATAGTTGTTGAAAAAGGAACATCTTGTTGTAGGAAAAGGAATGGTTGATGTTGTAATCCTGGAATAAAACTGATATAACTTTCCACCAGTAATGAGCTGTAGAAGGTGACTTCTGTGTTCTAACGAAATCAAAGGAGTTGAAAGATGAGAAAAAACATGTCAGTGCTGTTGGTGGCAGTTGCGATGCATCTGGCGCATTCCGAAACCATCGCATGGTGGCACTTCGACGAAGAGGATGCCGGAACGGTTGCGCAGGCATCGACAGTAGCCTGCGATCAGGCGCCAGACACATATGCCAACGTATATTCCTTTGCAGGCCCTGCAAAAACCGAAAATTCGGGTGGTTATCTTCCTCGCTACGCACGGCCGTTCGCTGGTATGAAGGTGTATGACCCTGTTACAGGTGTAAGCAGAGTGAATCGTTCAGCAATGCAATTCACCACCGCACGTGGTGGGGACAGCGCATCTTCGAACACGGGGCGCGCCTACTACGGAGGTGCGCTGAGGTTTGGCAACGGAAACGTACTATATTCAGGGATCGGAGGAAAATCCTCTTTTACGGTTGAATGCTTTGTCTGCTCTACAGGGGGCGTATATTACACATTCGCACCTATTGTAGGTGCGCTTGTTGACACATCGTTCACACAGGAGCGCTATGCAATATATATGTTCGAGAGCGGGACGATTGGATTGCGGTTCCGGGCAGGAGGAAATACATCGATCTGGTACGGAGACGGAACGGCAAAGGTGAACGACGGCTTATGGCATCATGTGGCGTTCACATACGATGGAAACAACGTCCGAATATACGTTGACTACGTTCTTGAAAGAAAAAACGGCTCCGGAGACCGTGTCTATTCCAAAACTGGAGCTATCGACGCATATCCTGCAGGAACAGCAACATGGATCGGTGGCTATAATTTCCACCAGTCCGGAAGCGGCGGACGCCGTTTCCCCGGCTATATCGACGAGGTGCGAGTCTCTGATGTGGCGCTTACTCCAGACAGATTTCTGCGACTTCAGCCCGCTTCCAAACCAGTCTGTGAGGACGAAGTATTAAACATACGTTTTGAAAACGCGACGGGCACCCTGCAGTGCCAGTATGCCGAGAGCGTGAGCGAGGACTTCTCGCATCAGGGATCGCTGAAGATTAACGGGACGCCGAACTCGACATCATTCGACAATGAAGACAGAGCAGGGGATAGTATGCATGCCAATGTGTATGCCGATGATGCCGTAGCAAACAATGCGTCATTCAGCCTTGAGACGAACGCGGTCGGCAAGGCGAGCTTCATTGAGGTCCCTAATGCGACGGACCTGCTCGGAGATAAGGACAACACCAACCACAATTATACGATCGAGTGCTTCTTCAAGGCGCGCAGATCGTCCGTACGCGGAAACCAGACGATCCTAAAGCTTGGAAAAGGCTCCGCAATCGCTGCACAGGCGATGTTCAACGGTTCTGACAGACTTCTCTTCTGCTACAGCGACAATGGGGCGTGGAATGCATTCGGTTCAGGTCAGACGGATCTGGCGGACGGCGAATGGCACCATGTCGCATTCGTCAGCGATGCGTCCAACAGGCAGGTGCGTGCATACTGTGACTACAGACTGGCCGACATCAAAGATGCGGGTTGCGTCAAAATCACAAAAGGGCTATCTCTCTATCTTGGTGCGAACGAGAACGGAGTACAGAGTTTTGATGGGTGGCTTGACGATTGCCGTATAACAAAACGAGCGCTCTCCCCCGAACAGTTCCTGACCGCTCATGCCGTAGGTTCAGCGTCGCCGAATCCATTGCTTCTCGCACGATTCGAAAACAGCTACAAGATGGAATCCTTGGAAGATGACGCACTTTCCATCACAGGAACGGGCGAGGCGCGTACGGGCGGCAATGCGCCGGAGTTCGTGAGAACGTCGCCGGGACGGCTTCTTCTGGATGGCACCGGCGGATCGGAAGTCGTGGTGAACGATCATTCCGTATACCTGAACAAGAGTCGCATCGTGTTCCCGGTGAGCCGTCTTTATGAGAACGATTCATACACAGTGGAGTTCTGGTCGAAGTTCACAGGAATAGCGGAAGGGCATCCTTATCAGACATTCTCCGGACCTCACGCAGGCATTTTGCGTCTGGTGCAAGGCAATTCTTCAAACTTTGACTGGTATCTGTACAGACACGGTGGTGCCGCATCCGTTCTTGGGCTTGCAATCCGACAAGCGGACGGAGTATCGATATCCTATCTCGAATGGTCGCTTCCCAACGCCGTGGTGGACGGAAAGTGGCATCATTGCGCGATTACGTTCAACCCTTGCGGAAGCTCTACTGCCGTTCAGCTCTATTATGACTACAAGCCTCTTGGCGAGAAAACAGTAAATGCACTCCTATACTCCTATCCGGGAGGACACCGCCTGTTGGTGGGCGAATCATCCGGAGAGACCCTAAATATTCAAGGCTACATCAATTCGCTTCGTATTTCTCGAGGTGTTCTGCCACCTGAACGGTTTCTTGGCCTGTTGCACTGGGGTTTTGTCATAAGCATACGATGATGTCCTCCATGAGAAAACTTGTCGTTTTTTTGCTTGCGGGATCTTTTGTCTGTATGGCCGGTACGCGCCCGTACGAATTCGACTGGGCCAACCGCAATGCAGATGACCGTCCCGTCCTGTTACCCCTCGTTTCCGCAGACGGCTGGACGTGCCGTACCACCGCCGCGACAGCGACAATCAAAACAGCTTCCGAGAATGTCCTTTTCGGCGATGGAGTAATGCATCTTGCCTATCGACTGAATGCGGTAAACGCCGTTGTGCGCATTTCACTATCCAGCCCCGTGCCTGTGACGCCAGGATTCAACACCGTGAGCCTGTGGGTATGGGGCAATCACGCCCCTCGAGACAGAGCCGCACGGATTACCATCTCTGCGGAGTTTCTCGATGCGGATGGCAAAGAGTTTTCCGTGGACTTCCACCCTCTTAACCATAAAGAGTGGTTTCTTCTTCAAAAACGCCTTCCTTCGGATTTTACAGCTCGCGTGGCCAAAGGCGGCAGGTTCACTGGTTTTGCGATACGCGGAGGGCCGGACAGGAAAGACCGCTGGATCGAATTGACAAGTTTCGCCGCCTATCACGAGGAGTTGAAACCGATTGTATTCAGGCCTCGCCCCAAACGAGGCGTTCAGATATTTCCGAATGCTCCGCAGGGTTTCAACACTGGGACGGGGCGTTTGCCGTTTCCTGCAACTCCGACTACGATTGTGCCGATCGTGCGAGAAGATCCCAATATCGAATTCCGGTTCCCGTCTGATCCGACACGTTGGGACGATCTCGCCGTACGTTTTCGCAAGGGGGCTTGGATGCGTTTTGCCAAAGGAGGAGGACTCTTTCCTCTTAAAGCGGCAAAAGGTGCAAAGGTGCGTTTCCATCGCATAGCGAACTCTATAGTTGCAGATATCGAGGCGCCGATCGGAGTGAAGGAGGTGCGGTTCGGGAAAATGGCGGCAACGAATGGAGCAAAGCTCATACCGTTGCCTTACTATTCTTACGGTCCAGGAGGTGATGACATGTTCCGCAGACCATGCGTGGTTATGTCAAATGAGGATGGGAAACCTTTCTTCCATCTGGCTTCTGTGGATTGGACGCAGTCAAATGGATCCGAGATCTTCCCTTACGGCAGACCGTCCGACGGATCCATTGGCTCAAACGGCGGGGTCAGGTATCTGCCGAAGACTGACGGCAACCGCAATCCGGTGTTCGAAAGGTTCGTATGGTCGTTCTCGTCCGAGTTCGGGGATGTATTGCCCGCTATCCCCAATCCGCCTTCCCCTTATCGAGAACTCACGGCCGAAAAACAATGGACCTTCATGGCATCCGGCGATCGCAAACGTGATAAGGCGATCTGGCGTGACAGACGCAGGCGCGGTATTTCTCGTCTTTTTGTGAACGACCACGAACTGTGCATGCGTGATGGTCACGAAAGCTTCACGTTTCGGACACGCTGCGCACCTCGCAAGGGCGGTGACGAGGGGATGCGAGACTTCACGCGGTTCATGACAGACGATTTGGGCTACCCATACGGACCGTACAATAACTACACAGACCTCGCACCGGTCAATGCCTGGTGGCATGCAGACCGCATCGCACGGACGCAAGACAACAATCTCCAGCGCGCGTGGTACCGATGCTATGCGCCCAAGCCAGCATTTATCAATGAAGCTTGTGAAGTGATTTTGACAGAACTTCAACGCAAGTTCCGTTTCAATACGATATACTGCGATGTACACACATGCGTTACACCGTGGTCTCGCACCGACTACGACGCCCGCGTTCCAGGGGCAGGCACGTTCGCCGCCACCTACTACGCTTACGGTGAAGTGCTCGACTTCCAGCGCCGAACTATCGGTGGTCCGGTCTGGTCCGAAGGCGGATGTCACTTCATGTACAGTGGACTCGACGACGGCAGCTGGGCGCAGGATCAGCCATACCGCCTTCATGTCAATCCATGGCTTGTCGACTTCGATCTCCTTCGCATCCATCCGCTCTCAAACAACATTGGTATGGGAGATCCTTATTCAACATTCTATCCTTACGGATGGAAGTCTCCAAACCACAATGTCTGGATTGACCGCTTTCTTGCGGCAACCGTGGCGTTTGGTCATCAGGGATTTCTCCTTAAAGGAAGCCCCGAAGACGAGGACCAAAGCTACTTCATGCTGATTGGAACTGCCAGACACTACTGCAAGGCAGATGTCAAGGACATCCGCTATGTGGATGCCGACGGCAATCTTCTCGACACTTCAACCGCTGTCGCTACGGATGTCTATCGTCGTTCTCAGGTAACGGTGCTTTACAATGACGGCTCACAGACCGCCGCAAACGGGTCAATGACCGATCGCATGACATTCCCCTGGAAAAACAAACGGATCGTTTTTCAGCCGAACGGATTCTTTGCGCTGTCGGGAGACGGATCTGCATGCGCCGTCTCTGGCGCTGTCCGTGAATGTGGCAACCGCACAGACCTTTCCGTCTCTCCGGAGTACGCGTACATCAATGCTTACGGCAAATACGTGATAACACCTTTTGGCGGAACGAACGGACGCATGTACCGTCTGATCAACTCTGACGGTACAGATGAGGTGTTTCTTCGAAAAGGCACTAGGTTCATGCTGCCGTATGCCGCCGTGTCAGTAACGGCGCTCGACGAAGACGGCAAGGAGATAGGATCCGTACCCTTTGCGGTCAAAGCGGGGATGACGGATATCAAACCAGTGAAGGGCACTTTTTCGTATCGTGTTGTGAAACCGTCAGCATGGCGTGAGCCTCCTGCGAAAACTGTCGTTGATATGTATCTGAAGCCAAATTTATCCGCCACCAGATGACATTGCAGCAAATCTATCATAAGACAATCAATCGACAGGAGACGGTTGGTATTATCTCGTAGTTTTGAGAAAGATAACACAATATCAATCGAGTGGAAGAATAGCATCAACCTTCCATAGCATTGAAGTTTTCAAATCCATAGCTGAAACGTTTTCTTCAGAAGGAAGACGATGAACGCTTTACGCGTCACGTCTTCCCTTTCCTTTCTTTATTTATGTGAGATACCGGAATTGGATTGATATATGATACAATACGCTTCGAAAATATTTGTATATGCGATTCATGCGATTGAAGCAGAAAGGAAAACGAGAATACATGATAAAGAATACGGTCAAGGCTTTTGCTGTCGCATCGGCAACACTTCTTTCCGCTCTGTCTGTTTGCGGACAGGTTTCAGTGCCGGCGCCGCATGAGATGCGAGGTCCGTTCCCGATCATGTCCACGCCGTATTTTGAGGATGGCGCTGTCGATTACGAGTCGCTTGCAAAAGAGGCTGTATGGGTAGCGGATAGCGGATGTCCCGGTGTCATCTGGTGCCAGTCAAACGATGCTATCGACCTTTTGTCGGTTGATGAGAAGTTCAAGGGGTTTGAGGCGTGTGCCGCGGCTCTAGAAGGACGCAATTGCGTTCTGACCCTTGGTGCGAACGGCACGAACACTGCTGAGATGATCGTGATCGCCTCCGAGATAGAACAGGTCGCGATGCGCCATCCGCGCACGAAGATCGCGATGATATCTCGTCCTCCTGACGATGTACGTTCACAGGATGAGATAGAGACGGCATGGGATGCTCTCGGGAAGATCGCGAAACGTCCTGTCATCTTCCAGACGTACGGCACGAAGTCCACTCCCACGCCGGATGTGAAGCTGATAGTCCGTCTTGCAGAACGCCA
>SUVZ01000214.1 GCA_015061765.1 Lentisphaerota bacterium | reverse complement strand
CTGGCGCTCGCCTTCGGCGCGGTTGATCTTCGACTGGCGCTCGCCCTCGGACTCCGCGATCATGGCCCTCTTCTCGCGTTCGGCGCGCATCTGCTTCTCCATTGCGTCGCGGATGCTCTGCGGCGGCGTGATGTTCTTGATCTCGTAGCGGGTGACCTTGATGCCCCACGGATCGCTGGCCTTGTCGACGGCGGAGACGATCGCCCCGTTGATGGCGGTACGCTCCTCGAACGAGCGGTCGAGATCGAGTTTGCCCATCTCGCTGCGCATCGTGGTCTGCGCAAGCTGAGTCGTGGCGAAGAGATAGTTGCCGATGCCGTAGGACGCCTTGACTGGATCCATGACCTGCAGATACAGGATACCGTCGACGGAGACCGCAATGTTGTCCTTTGTGATGCACTCCTGCGGAGGCACGTCTATCGCCATCTCCTTGAGCGTGTGACGATATGCTATCCTGTCGAAGAACGGGAGAAGAATGTGAAAACCGGCCTCGAGCGTCGTGCGGTACTTTCCGAGTCTCTCGACTATATACGCAGTCTTCTGCGGCACCACAACAGCCGTCTTGACTATCGCGACAAGTACCACGACCGCAACAATGGCGAAAAATATCAAACCTCCACTAACCATCATGGCTACACTCCTTGAAAAAATGGGTGACGACAAGAACTGAAACTCTGGGATGGAGAGGCTCCGCCACCCGAACGACGAAGAACAGAAAGAGCCTCTCCATCTCCATTCGGAGCGTCAGACTCCAGAATAGCAGACGAATCCGCCGTCGACAGGAAGCGTAACGCCGGTGACGAAGGACGCATCGTCGGAAAGGAGAAAGCGAGCCGCACCATGGAGGTCGCTAGGCTGGCCGAACTTGCGCATGGGCGTCTTGGCGAGCACCTTGTTGCCGCGGGCGGTAGGGGTCTTTCCGTCCTTCTCCATCATGAGGAAGCGGTTCTGGTCGGTGATAAAGAAGCCGGGGGCGATGGCGTTCACACGGATCCCCATCGGCGCGAGGTGCGTAGCGAGGAACGATGTGAAGTTCATGATGCCCGCCTTGGCAGCACCGTAGGCCGCAACCTTGGTGAGAGGCTGATATGCCGCCATCGAGCAGAAGTTGAGAACCGCGCCGCCCTTCTTGAGCATCTCCTTGCAGAACACCTGACAGGGAAGGATAGTGCCGACGAGGTTGAGCTTGTTCACGAACTCGAATCCTTCCG
The DNA here is from genome assembly GCA_015061765.1 of Lentisphaerota bacterium. The sequence continues at coordinate 5,487 of SUVZ01000214.1, read as the reverse complement.
GCGTGAGACCGAAGAACGTGTCCTCAAGTTTCGTCTCCTTCGTCATCTGCTCGGCTGGGGTGGTGCCCTTCGGATGGTTTCCGCCGGCCCCGTTGATGAGAACGTCGATGCGCTTCCACTTCTTGAGGACCGCCTTGCACGCAGCCTCAAGCGAAGCCTTGTCGAGAACGTTCGCTTCGATCGCGAGCGTCTGTTTAAGACCCTTCTTGGCAAGCTTGGCGCAGAACGCCTTCGCGACGTCGCCGCGCAAATCGAGAACCGCAACCTTTGCACCGTGGCGAAGCAGGTCCTCCGTCATGCTGGAGCAGAGAACGCCGGCAGCGCCCGTGCAGACGATGACCTTTCCTTCGACGCCCTTATCCTTGACAACCTTCATCTTGCTTTCCTTTCGTTTTGTTTCTGATGATAAGATGTTCGCTTGCGCTGCCATACGACAGCCCTTCACTATCGAATGACCGCAATTATACCACATTATCCCCGGCAAGGATGAGACCGGCACAAATTCAGGCGGCTTCAATCCCGACAGTCAGACACAGAACGAGATTTACCGTGTTGAACAGAAAATGACACAGCATGGGAGAGAATACCGTTCCAGACCTCCAATAAAGCCACGCAAAGGCGACGCCAAGAAACCACAACGGCAGGAATGTTGCGGCATGAAGATGAACGACCGCGAAAACGGCGCCCGAGAGCATTGCAGACACAATCGGGAATCGCGATTTCCCATAACCGGCACCATCATCTTCCGAAACGACGATACGCTTCCCGCACCAGGCGCACAGCCTGTACAGTCCCATGCGGAAAACCAGCTCCTCCAAAACCGGTGCGACAACTACAGCGATTGCGGCATACTTGGCTTTGACGGCCCAGGCAATGTTGGGATCGGTGAAAAGCCTGACAAGATCCTGCGGCGGCGGCTCAAACCCGAGAAGCAACGCCACCTGCTCGGAAAATAAGGCGAGCCCCATTGCCGCCAATGTGATCGGCATGAACCATTTCAACGCAAGCAACATCTCCCGGTCCCTCGCTTTACGACATTGCGTGTTCGCGTGCAACAACAGATGCCACAGCTTCGTCTATCTGCTCCGGCACCAGAATCGGCAACGCATGCTCGCCTCCGTCAATCATCGTCAACGAGGCATTCGGAAACATTTTCTTCAGCCATATGGCGTTGGAACTGCGCACGACTCCATCCTGTTCGCACTGGAAAACATGGACGGGAAAATCGCATCCTTTGCCAAACACACGCTCCACATCAGGTCTTACATCCGTCTCAAGAAGGAATTTCAGACCTCTTTCGAGATTATCAGGGGCATCTTCCTTGTATGGATTCGGCCTACCGTCCGGAATTCCGAAGAATCCTTGTCCATGCGTGAGCTCAAGACCCTTCCTCAACGCCTCAAGACGCCGTGGAGTCATTCCCTTCCATCCCGACTCGCGATCCTCCATCATCCTGGGCGTCGTAGCGACAAGAACAAGCCCAGCCACCTGATCCGGCCAGCGACAGGCGAGTCTGAGAGCCGAACTGCCGCCCATCGACCAACCGACCACCAAAAAGCGTCCGCCTTTCGCAAACTCCAACTCCGGCTTGCCGTCGAGCTGATCGACATAGGAATACAGTCTCGGCGGCAATCCGTCCGGAGCCGCACGTTTCATGAAGCCGCACATATCCCAGGCCTGCGGACTCGCCGCCCAGCCATTCAGCACCATTATGCCCGTCGATTCACCTTTCATATAGACCTGTCCGGCTTCCCCGCAGAATAGTCCGCTCACTTCCTCCGCAGTGCGCAGGCAAAGGCTCCGTCCCGCCCCGACTCGAACGGCACAGACTCCCTGCGACCGACCTCTTCGAAATCAGGATGCGCAGCAAGGAACGTGGCTATCTGGACTTCGTTCTCCTCCGGCTCGTTGGAGCATGTCGAATACACCAGCAATCCGCCCGGAGCGACATGCGCCGAAGCCATCGCAAAGATCTCGGACTGAAGCTTAACCAGCTCCGCAAGATGCTCCCTGGTCCAGTTCCATCTTGCGTCCGGACGTCGCCGCAGGACCCCCGTGTTGCTGCACGGGACATCCGCAAGCACGCGGTCGAACAGAGTCCCCTCTTCAACCTTTGCGACAGTCTCGACCCAACCCTGTCCGACACGCCTGAGATTCTCCGAAAGCACGCGGCGGCGCGCCGGATTGACCTCCTGCGCAACCAGACGCGACCCGTTCGCAGGACCGCCAAGACGCCATGCGCACTGAATCGTCTTGCCGCCGGGAGCGGAGCAACAGTCCAGCACTTTCATGCCGGGCCTTACGTCAAGCAGCTCTATCGCCCCGGCCGTGGCGGGATCCTGAACGATGAACGCCCCCTCCGAAAAACCCTCCACTTCCGAAACCTTCTTTCCGTGCGGCAGCCTCACAAACGGCTCTGGAGCGCCAGGACGGTATGCAAGCCACGTCTCGGACGGGTTGTTGTGCCACTTGCAGAGCTTTTCGGCACCATCCTCCCCGTACCGCTCCACCCAGCGGTTCACAAGACCGTTCGGAAAACTCTCGCGTTCCGCAAGAGGAGCGGTCCCGAGATATTCCTCGAACTCTTCGCGGCGGCGGATGAGATTGCGCAGCACGCCGTTCACGACCTTTGCGATGCTCTTGTTCGGACAGCTCTTCGCGGCGGCCACGGTTTCATTTACCGCGGCGAAATCCGGAACGTCAGGCATGTAGAGGATCTGGGCCCCGCCAACAAGGAGCAGGGCCTCCATCTCGCCCTTTGGCCATTTAGGCACAAGTTTGCCCAGGACCGACCGGAGCGCACGGAACCTGCGCACCGTTGTATAGACAAGGTCCTGCACAAACGCCCGGTCCGACCCCTCCGGCAGCATGTCCGAGACATGGCCGTGGGTCGCTATCCAACGGGCTACTACAAATGCGGCGGCTCGACGTGTGTTCATTCCGCAGCGATGCACTCGATCTCGACTAGAACGTCCTTCGGGAGACGGGCGACCTCAACGCAGCTGCGCGCAGGCTTCGTATCGCCGAACATCTCGGCGTAAACCTTGTTGAGCGCCGCGAAATCGTTCATGTCCTTGATGAACACCGTGGTCTTGACAACCTTGGAAAGGGCCGAACCCGCCTTCTCGAGCACGTTCCTGAGATTTGAGATGGCCTGAGCCGTCTGGTCCTCGATCGTCACCGCCTCGATCGCGCCGGTGGCGGGATTGATCGGGATCTGCCCCGAACAGTAGATCATGCCGTTTGCGCGAATGGCCTGGCTGTACGGACCGAGCGCGGCCGGCGCCTTGTCTGTTGAAATCACTTCCATTTATGTATCTCCTCCTGTAAATGTCCGGCGTGACTTGAATCACGCATTGAAGTACGCCTTGTATGCGCGGTACGTCCAGTAGCAGTCTTCCTTGGAGGCAAGCTCCCATGGGGCGTGCATGTTGAGAAGCGGCGTGCCGAAATCAATGACGTCCATACCGAACCGGGCCATGTACTGCGAAATCGTTCCGCCGCCGCCCTTCTCCATCTTGCCGAGTTCGGCCATCTGCCACGTCACCTTGTCGTCGTCAAGGAACCTGCGCACGACAGCCACGAACTCAGCGCGTGCGTCGGAAGCGCCGCCTTTCGAAGTGCCTCCGGTGTACTTGGAAAGCGCAGGACCGCCCTTGAGCTTCGCCTCGTTGCCCGTGGAGTCCACATCCTTGAAATGCGGATCGGACGCGGCCGTGACGTCGGCGGAAAGCATCGTGGACCTCTCGAGACAACGGCGGACGTCGATATCCATCTTCGAACCCTGGCGCACAAGAAGCTCCGCGACGGTGTTCTCGAAGAAACTCGACTGCATGCCCGTCGCTCCCATCGAGCCGATCTCCTCCTTGTCGCACATGACGATGGACGCCGTGACCTCAGGAACCCCCTTGAGCTTCAGGAGTGCGGCGAGCCCCGCATATGCGCACACGCGGTCGTCATGGCCGTACGCGGCGATGAGGGAACGGTCAAAGCCGACCTCGCGCGGCATTCCGGCGGGAACGACCTCAAGTTCTGCGGAGAGGAAGTCCGCCTCGTCGACGCCATACTGCTTCTTGAGTATCTTGAGAAGATCATCCTTCTTGCCGAGAGACGCGATGACGTCAAGATCCTCGGCAGGATAGAACTCCTTGAGCTTCTTCTGCTCGAGATCGTGGGCAAGATGCGGAAGAAGATCGGAAATCATGAAAACCGGATCGCCTGGTCTGTCGCCGACAGCCACATCGACCTTCACGCCGTTCTTCTTCACGATCGTGCCGTATATCGCGAGCGGGAGCACCAGCCACTGGAACTTCTTGATGCCGCCATAGATATGCGTGTCGAAATAGACCACGCCATCCTTCTCGTAGAGCGGTTTCGGCTTGAGGTCGAGACGGGGTGCGTCCGTATGCCCGCCCACGACGCGGATGCCGTCGGCAATCGGCTTTTTGCCGACTATCGCAGCCATAACGGTCTTGCCGTGGTAGCCTCGGTAAACCCTGTCGCCCGGCTTCAGGACTTTGAACTTGGCGATGTCCTTGAACCCTGCATCCTCAAGCATCCTTACCGCCTGCGAATACGCGCGGCGCTCCGTCTTGGCGAAGGAAAGATAGTCCATGTACTCCCTGGAGTACGCTTCGCACTCTGCAATCAGCTTCTTTTCCATGTCACTTCACCGGCTCGAGTTTTTCCTTGCCGCCCATGTACGGGCGGAGAACCTCAGGGATCGTAACGGATCCGTCCTCGTTCAGGTGCTGTTCGAGAAGCGCGACCACGAGACGCGGCAGCGCAACGCCGGAGCCGTTGAGCGTGTGGACGAGCTTCGTCTTGCCGTCGGCATCCTTGAAGCGGCAGTTGAGGCGGCGCGCCTGGTAGTCGGTGAAGCAGGAGCAGGAGGAGACCTCAAGCCACTGCTGTTCACCCGGAGCCCAAAGCTCGAGGTCGTAGCACTTCGCCGCCGAGAAGCCCATGTCCCCGGAGCAGAGCTGGAGCACACGGTAGTGCAGACCGAGCCCGTTCAGCACGTCCTCTGCCTCCTTCACCAGAATCTCGAGCTGCTGGAACGAGGTCTCGGGATGGACGAAATTCACCATCTCGACCTTGTCGAACTGATGGACGCGGAGGAGTCCGCGCGTCATCTTACCGGCGCTGCCCGCCTCGCGGCGGAAGCAGGGCGTGTAGGCCGTGAGCTTGACGGGAGTGTCGGGCGTGATCTTAGGAAGCTTCACACCGTCGAAAATGTCATCGCGATAGTAGTTCGTGACGGGCACCTCAGCCGTGGGGATGAGCCAGAAATCGTCGATCTGACAGTGGTAGAGATCCTCCGCGAACTTCGGAAGCTGACCGGTGCCGGTCATGGACGTGGAGTTCACCACGAACGGCGGAAGCATCTCGGTGTAGCCCTGCTCGTTGCAGTGGAGATCTAGCATGTACTGGATCAGCGCGCGCTGAAGCTTTGCACCCTGACCGAGAAGAATCGGGAATCCGGTG
>SUVZ01000213.1 GCA_015061765.1 Lentisphaerota bacterium | reverse complement strand
AGAAGCGAGCTGAATGCGCTCAAGCGCCGGCAGGAAGCAATGCGAGGTGAGATTGTCGCTGAAATATCCAAGAAGATGGCTGATCTCATAGCCAAAAACCGTCCTGCACCGATGCCTGCCGTGACTCCCTCCGGACGAGGACAGGAGAAGTCGCAGAAGCGTAAGTCTTCCGGAAGCGGCGATTCAGGCGGCACTGGTCCTACCGGACCGTATTTCGAGCATACGGTTGAGCCGGGCGAGACGCTTTCCTACATTGCCAAGGAGTGCAAGACCTCGATCAAGAAGATCAAGCAGTACAACAACATGAAGGGCGATACGCTGCGCGTTGGTCAGGTCATCAAGATTCCGGCAGAAGAGGAAAATTGATAATAAAAAGGATGCGTCAATGAAGGTATTTGTGATTCTGCTTTTTTCATCCGTTCCATTTCTGTGTAACGCTTTGTCGCCTAGCCACTCCCAAAAACTCAAGGCGGCGCTGCCGGAAATTTTTGCGAAGTCGGCGGCGCATTACCGCGCACTCGACGCGGCGGCAGCTCCTCGCATGTGGAACAAGAACGGCAAGCCCATGATACCGCGCGGATTCGACCACAAAAAGCGTGAGATTACGATGGATCCCATTCACGGCTGGAGGACGGGACATTTTCCGGGTTCTCTCTGGCTTCTGTATGAAGTGACCGGTGACGCGTTCTTCCGTGACCGGGCTATTGTGTGGACTGGGCTTCTCGAGCCAAACAGGAATCTTGACTGGCATCATGATGTCGGTTTCATAATCATGTGTTCATTTGGCAATGCACGACGCATTCTTAAGACCGACAGCTATGATTCCATTATCGTTGATTCAGCAAAGGCGCTTTCCCGACGCTTTAGCGCCCAACTCGGTGTGATTCGAAGTTGGGGGAAGATCGGGGACGAAAAGGACTTCCTCGTCATTCCCGACAACATGATGAATCTTGAGCTGTTGACGGTCGCGGAGAGGCTCTCCGGTGAAAAGCACTTCGGCAAGGTGGCCCGTTCTCACGCAACCGTAACGATGAAGAACCATTTCCGCGCCGATGGCGGCACTTACCATGTACTCAACTATTCGCAGAAGGATGGCCGCATCCAGGAAATACGGCGTGGACAGGGAGCGAGCTGCTTTACCGCCTGGAGTCGTGGTCAGAGTTGGGCAATCTATGGTTATACGATGATGTATCGCGAGACAGGGGACAGGACATATCTTGAGTTCGCGCAGAAGGTCTCAGATTACGCAATAAACCATCCGAACATGCCGGAGGACGGCATCCCGTACTGGGATTTCGGAGCTCCTGGCGAAGAGCGCGATTCTTCCGCCGGTGCGGTAATGGCAGCCGGGCTTGTGGAACTTTCCAGATATGTGGATTCCGGCAAGTCTCGTGGATATCTTGAGTTCGCCGCAAAGCAGCTTCTTTCGCTTGCATCAAGCGCTTATTTCTCTGAAGGTGACGAGGCGGGGCATTATCTTCTGAAACATGGCGTAGGAAACAAGCCGGGCGGCAGTGAAATCGACACTCCGTTAAACTATGGTGACTACTATTTTCTAGAAGCATTGGTTCGGTTTAAGGAGTTGGCATGCACAAAATGAGATTAAGTGCGGTTTGTGTTTCAGTCGCATTGTTTACTGCGCCTACAGCACATGGGCGTACCGTAAATGCGGCGGACTTTGGATATTCGCCGGTTGATTCGACCGCTGCGCTGCAGGCGGCGATCAATTCCGGTGCAGAGAGGGTGATTGTGGATGCCTCTCGCGGTGATTGGTGCATCAACCCCGTAAAACTTCGATCGAATCTTGAACTGGTATTCGCTAAAGACGTCAAGGTTCGAGCGATTCCAGGTGCGTATAAAAGTACGGGAACAAAGATGTTCAGTGCAAAGGGTGCCACAAACCTGGTTCTGCACGGCGAGGCGGGGGCTTCCCTTTCGATGTGCAAGCGCGACTATCTCGACGAAACGCGCTACAAGTGGAGCGAATGGCGCCACCTGCTCTCGTTACAGGGCTGCACAAACGTTTCCGTGAAGGGTTTTTCCATATCTCATGCCGGTGGTGACGGTATATACGTAAACGGCTGCAGAGATGTGAGTCTCGAGGATATGCTTTTTGTCGCCAACAACCGACAGGGAGTGAGCGTGATCGATGTTGACGGACTGGCGATTCGTCGTTGCCGTTTTACTGCCACGGCGGGAACCCCTCCAGCCTGCGGACTCGACTTCGAGCCGAACAGGGCGCACAACCGCATAACCTCGGTTGTGGTTGAGGATTGCGAATTTGACGGTAATTTTGCGACAGGCGTATCGTTCCATCTTGTCCGCATGACGGACAAGAGCTATCCGGTATCTGTGATTCTGCGTAGATGCAGGTTTACCGGGAACGGAAACTCTGGCATGAATGTCCATCCTACATGGGCTGATGATGCCAGCGTCACAGGTGATATAATGGTTGAAGACTGTGTTTTTGCAGCGAATATGAGAGGCGCGATGAGTTTTACATGGATGCCGCCGTCAGGCTTCAAAGTGAAAGTGAGCAACAGCATTCTTGATTGCCGGGGATGCTCTGCTCCTCCCATGACATTCAATAACGGCATTGCCCATTATGATTTCGGCGGGGTTGAATTCGAGAATGTAAAGGTTTTTTCTGATCGTGCGGATGTTATAGAGTTCCATGGCATGACAGGGGTCGGAATCACGAACGTATTCGGATCGGTGGATGTCCATACCCGATCGGGCACGACAAGAATTTCTCTTGAAGAGTTTGCGAAAAATCATCCTTCAGATCCTGTTGCCCGTGCGTTCAGCCCGGCAAGTGTGAAAGATGACATATTGATGCCAATGCATTCGGGAGAGACAGTCCCTCCCCAGCCTGTTTTCTGCAGAGGCAAGAGCAATTTTGTTCAGTATTCGCCATCGGCAGGTGAACGTCGCATCCGTTTCCTTCTCCGCAAACCGGAAGGTGTGCGTGTGAACTCGAATGTGTCGGTCACTGTTGTGGACAAGAAAGGCACTCTTGTCGAGAGTTTCAAGCTGACGGAGCCAGAGACCGATTATATCCTTAGATCCAACGTTCCGAACGTCCATACCTTTCAGATAGCAGCCAAGCGCTATCGGGTGGCGGTGGAGTCTCCGTGGAACGGACGCGGCATCCTGGCAAACTCCCGCATTCTGCTTGCCGATATGGAAGGCAGAAGCGTGTATTTCAATGTTCCTGCGAAGTCCAAGGGCTTCAAGATGGAGTTCCTCGTAAAGAACGGCAACTCTCTATCTTTCAAGGTTCTTGATTCAACTGGAAAAGTGCATGCTGAGAGATCGTTGGCGAACAAGGGAGCCATTGTGGATATTCAGCGTGAACCGACATCCAAGGATGAAGTGTGGACCCTTAAAGTCGATAAGTCTGCGGAGCCATTCAATCTTCGCTTTGGCGGCGATGTGCTCCCCGTCATCTTCGACGTTCCGGGAGCAGGCCTTCGTCAGCAGTGAAAAGCGTTTTCCTAGGATGAGGAGGTTGTTGCGTTCGGCGGCAAGCTTGATGTCCGGCCGAAGTATCAGCGTGAGTTTATACAAACCCGTGGGATTGACTTGAAGTTTGGGGTGTGATATCATGCTTATCCATTAAAGAAAGGAAACTGTCTCATATGTGGAATTGTAGTGAGTTAAAAGAGAAGGATTGTCACATGGAGAAGAAATTGCATCCACTGCTTGTGTTGTTGGCTTGTGTCGTTACGATTTGCTGTAGTGCTGAGACTTTAGTCATGGGCAAGGCAGGCAGCGGAGAAGATCACCACAGTTTTTATAACCCCACTGATTGGGTGAGGGCTGATGGTACGGTTGTCAATTCATCGCCAGTTCCGGGAAATGATTATGTCGTTGCCAATGGATATGTGATGAATGTTAACGTATCCACCAATTTTGCGGGTGATTCGCTTCAGTTTGGCTATGTAGGTGGCAGCAAAGGGGTGTTTTTCCAGACTAGCCACAACAAAACTGTTACAATCAATCGATTGATACTCGCTAATGGGCTCTATCGTGTATGGCAGAATCCAGGTAATGCATCAATGAGTTATCTAAAGGGCTCTATCGAGGTGCTCTCACCTGCAACAGCGCCATTCAGGATTTGTCCTACTCATGATAGTTCTACATCTCCTACAGGCTACGACATAAACTGGGCGGCTGCAATCAGTGGAGATGTCGGCACTGGACTGCTTATAAATCGTATCGCACCTGAGAAAAAAGCACGGCTTGTTTTTTCGGGGAATAACTCTGCCTATTTTGGATGCATTGCTGTTGAGGGTTCCAATCTTACGTTCGAAGTTTCAAATGCCGTTGCACTTGGCGGTGCGTTAGAGACGTTTAACGCTGAAGCACTTACCCTTGACAATCAGGCGACATTTGAGTGTTCCGCTGTGGCGGAAACGCTTTCAGCTGCAGATAATCGAGGAATGAAAATCAAATCAGGTGGCGCGAAGATCAATGTTCCGGGAAACGGCAAACTCACCGTGGAATGGCCGACCGTTGTTGAAGGCGATTTTGAGAAGTCTGGAGGCGGAGAACTTATTCTTGATTCCGTCACATTCTGCGATGTGGATACGGTTTTTGTGTCGGAGGGAATGCTGGTCGCAAATGTGGCTAGTTGGCCCGTCGCCAGCAAATTCAAAGTCAAGGCTCCTACAGTGCGGGGTGACGATATGCCGTTCTTGAAAATTCCTGTTTCTGCGGGTAACGTCTCACCATCCGATTTCACGGTTGTCAATAATTTTGAGTCTTCAAAGTTCATACCTTCAACCGTTGTTGTCGTCACGGACGGTGACTGGCAGACGGCATATTTGAGGACCGCACCAGTAATTCAGCCTGATGAGGATGAGAGTGTAGTGTATGTTTATGCTGTTCAGAATCGGGAAGGCTGGTCGGATGATGAACTTATGCATCCATTGGGTGACTATGTGATAAACGCAAAGACGGCCGGTAGAAGTATAAGCTTTTCTGTGGGTGCTCCAAGTTCGCTGGATGACGGTGTTCTCAATTATTCGATGCCGGACAATACGTCCCTCTCATTTACTGGTGATGCAACTTCTCCTGCAAAAATTGCCACTTGGCTGATCCGGCAAAATGTGTTCACGGGCGACATTCGTGCCATCGGTCAGAAGATTACATTTCTTGCGGCTGGAAATTCCAAGCCGACAGAATGGGGTAGTAAGTATAATGAATCGAAAAATGATATCCATGTACTTCGGGGAAGGTTGTACGTGCACAACAATGAGGCTGCAGACAGTGGATTGAAGATGCAGGTTGGCATGTATCGTACGATGGTTGTTGAATCCGAGATTTCAGGAGCGGGAACGATATCGTTGCAGCCTCATAATCCCTCAGGTGTTAGTTTGGCGGACAAGACAGGCACATATGTTTTTTCCGGGACGAATTCATTTCAGGGCAAGATACATCTTCATACAGCGGTGTCGGGAACTGTTACGGCTGGCAATAATCCTCAGTGCATATTCAGGTTTTCAGACGAACGGAATCTTGGTCCAGGGCCCAAAAGCGGAACTGCAGATGTTTTTATGCAGGCCCAGAATCAAGGGGTTGTTGTGCTTCATCCTGTCGGTAGCGTGAGGGTGGCTCTTCCTAATAGACGCTTCTATTTCAATTCCGGGATGTGTGATGTGAAAGTTGATGATGAAGCGGTGTTTGAATTGAATTCACCTGTCGCATTTCGCAATGGTACGACTGTTCCGACTGTCGTAACTAAAGTCGGGGGCGGTGTTTGGGCAGTTGGCGGGACGATAGAACTGGTGACCAATGATAAAGCAAGCCTCATTTGGACGCTTAATGTGGATGAGGGGTATATTCGTGCGGACAATGCCCGTGCGTTTTCGGGGATGACCGTTACATTCGCCGAGGGTGCGGGAATTGCCGCAAAGTACGATCCTGAGGCAACAGGTGAAAGTGCACAGTACGGAATGATTGTCACCGATCCTGCATTGTTTACGGTAGCTGGTGGGAAGCTTGCCGTAAAGGTTGAGACGGGCGGCGATCTTATGCTGAACAAGAGCGTACCTGTTCTTACTGTTCCGGCGAGCATGGCAGATGGTGTGGAAGGCAAGCTTTCCGGCACGAGCGACCTGCCGAAGGGCGGAGTTGTTTTCGTGCGTGAGAACGTGGAGCTTGACGATGCCCAATACGTCCGATTCACTGCTGAGATACGCCGCGGCACAGTTGTGGTTGTAAGGTAATGCATGAAATTTAAAGGAAGAGTTCTTGTTGGACTAGTGTCATTTGTGTTCTGCTGCGCATTTGCGCAGCAGAACGTAGCTTCTAAGACGTTTTCTGTCGGCTGTGTCAATTGCGGTGCGTTTCACTACGGCGGCGGACGCGCCACTCCTGAAGAGTTCTCGAATGAGTGGCAAAGGCTGGCTAAAGACTTCCCTCAGGACGCTTTCTTCTATTCCGATGTCGGCAAGGGGACGCCTGGCGACATTTCCATAAAGAAATTTGACATCAGGGCTGACGCCAAGCGCAAGCCCGTCGCCTTTTCCGAGGTGCGGCTTCCTTTCTGCATTGAAACGCCCAATGGAATTAAGAAGACCAAGCGCAATCGGGCGTTGCGTCTTGTGTACGACCTTGGCGGACGCACACTTGCCGTTTACGGGTTGCACCTTGTGGCGGAAGGGCATATAAGCGGACGCAAGGTAAAAGGTTTTCCGT
>SUVZ01000212.1 GCA_015061765.1 Lentisphaerota bacterium | reverse complement strand
AAAGTGAAAGGCAAATAACTGTGAAAGAGAAAGTCATGCAAGGAAAGCCGTATGCGGGAAATCCGCACGTACGGTTTGACGAGGGGGCGGACGTCTCGGTGCGTCCGGTACGCTCCGCTCTACTCTACAAAGTTCATTACGCAAAGTTATGGTTTTCACTTGCGGTTCTTCCTTTGCCGGGTTTTACCGCTTTTGCTGACTGGAGCTGGTCTGGAAAGACCGGATCGGTTACGATTCCGCCGGATACAACAGCGGTATGAACGAAAAAGTGTAGGTTTTCGTGCATTGAAAATGAAAGGAGAGAAGCTGTGACAAAGAGAGAATCACTCAATGGAAAGCCGTATGCGGGAAATCTGCACGTGCGGTTTGACGAGGGGGAAGCCGCATCGACGGCAACGTCGAGGCGTGGGGCTCTACTCTACAAGATGAAAGTAATTCTTCTGTCCGCACTAGCGACTTCGCTTGCGTTCGGAGCAAATGAGACAAGCATTACCATAGACAGCGTTGAACAACGCTGGCCGTGGAACAACAAGTTTGATATCACCTACACTATCGTCAACGGGCAGGACGTTGCCCACAATGTATTTTGCCGGTTGGTGTTCAAGGCGAACATCGATGGCAAGGAATATGTCATTGACGGTGTGCATGATATTGGAGCGAGCGCAAATTCCGGTACTCACACTATTACGTGGACACCGCCGGATACGCTTCGCGTCAAGTCGACGAAATGCACTATGACAGCCCAGTTACTTTCGGCGGAAAATCCGAGCGGCGACGATTATATGATCGTGGATCTCGATACGGGAAAAATCGCTTATGAAGGACTTCTCGCTTCGCAGGAGGCGTCCAACGCCAGGTATAATACCGCAACATACAAGACGGATAAAATGGTGTTCCGCAGGATTCCCAAATGGGCTGATCGTGCTTCGCTTCCGAATTCGGCGTCGTTGCCGTCTGCCGGATATCCGACAGGTGATAACATAAACACCAAGACGAGGAACCGTGAAACGAACTGGAAGACAAAATATGATTACTACATCGGTGTGTTCCCTGTTACACAGAGCCAGTATGCGAAGATTGGTTCCGATACGCTTGCCACGCATTATTCACGGAAGACGACACCGATAGAAGGAAATGAGGTCGGCCATCGTCCGGCCGAGTATATGTCTTGGAATGATCTGCGGGTTGAAGGAACGGCGCCGACATCGTCGATTCCCGTTGTTGCTACGGCGGATACAGGTACGTTCTTTCAGCGGCTTAACTATAAGACCGGAAACAAATTCGGTTTCGATCTGCCGACGTGGCTGATGTTTGAGATTGCTGCGCGCGGCGGTGTATCAGCCATGTATCCTTGGGGAGATACATCTTATATCGAGGCGAATGTGCTGAAATATGTCGTCTGTAAAAAAACTCCGGAAACGGCGAATGGTTCCAGTACGGTGGCGGTGGGAACTCTTCTTCCAAATTCCTGGGGTTTGTACGATACAATCGGGAATGTGGGAGAATGGTGTCTCGATGACAATAGCAGAGGCAATCAGGCGGATGCCGAAGATCCTTTTACTCCGGCCTGTGGAGCTACTGATGCGGAAGGGACCGACAAGAGATGGAACAGCATCGGAAGCTTCTCCAATGCCCCGAATTACAACGGATTCCATGTATCAGTCAACAATTCATATGTCCCAACTTACGTCTATTTTCAGCCAGGTTTCCGCGTTGCATTCATCATGAAGTGAGGAATTGAACAATGAAGCGATATGCAATTTCTGCGGCGGTGGCAATCATCGTATTCGCACATTTGTCAGTTGCATCGGACGGCGATCTTATCGCCGAGACCGCAAGCGCGACACCATTTCGGGCATATGTGTCGGACGGCTCCGCATACGTTCTCGCAAGCGATGAAGATATAGCGACGTGGCCGGTAACCTGGCGTACGGGCGAGTCTGTGAACGCTACGGCGATGGATGGAACGCAGTACGCGCTGTCGAGCGCCGGTGAAGATGCGACATGTGAGGTTCTTCCGGGGAAAGGCGGAGCCTGGACGCTTGTGAATTCCGAACAGGGTAATGCGCGCGTGTGCATTCCGTGGTCGGTTTGTCAAGGGTACGGTGTTGCGGTCGCTTCTGGTTCGATCGCGAACGGCTATGTTGCAGATACCTTGCAGGATGGTCCGAACCGCAAGAGTAATGACCGTGTGTTTCCTTCAATCGCCTATTCGGGAGATGATTGGCGTGAGCGGAGTGAAACAGCGCAATCCGAACTGACTATTGTTTCGCCGTCTGGCGATACCGTGTTCTCTGAGTCTCTGACGGGTACGGGTGTTCTGCCGTTTTCGTTTGATAAAACGGGCAAGTGGCTGTTATCTCTCAGAACGGCGGAGGGAACCATGCTTACGGCTACGATAAATCTTTCCAGAGGCTTTCTGTTTATGGTTCAATAGCCGGGGTGCGCATGAAGACGGGTCTTGATTTTCTGGTTGCGGTCATTGCGGTGGTGTCGGCGCTTTCGGTTCCGGCAGGCGTGAGACCGTATGAAATGGAATGGGCGGGACGTACGCGTGACGACCGCCCTGTGTTGATGCCGCTTGTTTCTGCGGACGGATGGAGCTGTTGCGTCTCGAACGCCGAGGCGCAGGTATCCACGGCGCAGGAGCGTATTCTTTTCGGTGATGGTGTAATCCATCTTGAATATCGATTGGATGCCGAGGGAGGGCGTGTCTGCATTTCGCCGCCAGAACCGGTTCGCGTTCCAGCCGGGTTTGATACGGTAAGCGTGTGGCTTTACGGTAATCATACCGGTTTTTACAGGAGGGCGTCGGCAAGACCTGTCATTTCAGCGGAATTCAAGGATGCCGCCGGGCGGCCGTTTTCACTTGATCTCCATGTGTTCAACCACAGCGAATGGTTCCTTGCGCAGAAACGACTGCCGAAGGATGTCGTTCCTCGTTTTGCCGGGGGAGGGACGTTTCACGGTTTTACGCTGAGGGGAAAAGAGGATGCCGTCAAGCGTTGGATTGAACTGACGAGTTTCGCGGTATACAAAGAGGAGTTGAAGCCCCTGTCTTTCAAGCCGAGGGCAAAGCGCCGGGCGCGGGTTTTCCCGAATGCTCCCCGAGGGTTGAACACCGGAAAGGGGTATCTGCCGTTTCCGACGGTTGATACGACCATTGTGCCGATCGTGCCGAAAAATCATGATATAGAGTTTCGCATTCCCCACAACCCGCTAGACTGGGAGAATCTTGCGGTACGGTATCGTAAAGGGGACTGGATTTGTTTTGCGAAGGGCGGAGGACTGTTTCCTCGTCTGGCGGCGAAGGGCGCAAAGGTTAAATTCCATCGGATCGCCAATTCTCTCGTCGCGGACATCGAAGCTCCGGCCGGCGTGGAGGATGTGAAGTTCGGACGCCCCGAATCTGTGAAGGGAATGTGTTTTACGCCGCTTCCGTACTATACATATGGAGGGCAGGGTGAGGGTATATACCGTCGTCCTTGCGTGGTGACGCTTGGCGAGGGTAAAGGCAGGTTTTTTCTTCTTGCTTCCGTGGACTGGACCCAGTCCAATGCTTCTTGGGTGGTCGCCCCGAATTGGCCTCCGTACCGTCCTCCGGTTGCGTCTAACGGAGGTACTCGTTACTATCCCAAGACCGACGGTGCGCGCAATCCGGTTTTTGAACGTTTCGTGTGGTCGTTCTCCGACAGGTTTGAGGATGTTATGCCTGTCATCCCGAATCCGAGGTCGCCTTATCGCGCGGTTACGGCGGATCGTCAGTGGACAGTGATGTATGCGGGGGATCGTGATAAAGATAAGGCGATGTGGCGGAGGCGTTACCGCCGCGGTTTAAGATATCTGATCGTGAACGACCACGAGGTGTGCATGAGGGACGGTAATGAGAGTTTCACGTTCCGCACCCGGCCTGCGCCGAAGAAGGGCGGAGACGAGGGAATGCGCGATTTTACGCGTTTCATGATCGATGAACTTGGATATCTCTATGGCCCGTACAATAATTACACCGATTTTGCGCCCGTGAACGGATGGTGGGATACGGATAGGGTGGGGCGTGCCCGTGACGGTAATTTCCAGCATGCGTGGAACCGGTGCTACGCTCCAAAACCCGCATGGATCAACGAGGCCTGCGAGACCGTCTGGACGGAGCTCCAGCGCAAGTTCTCCTTCAATACGGCATATTGCGACGTCCACACCTGTCCGACTCCGTGGCAGCGTACGGACTATGACGCGCGAGTGCCCGGCGCAGGCACTTTTGCCGCCACGTTTTATTCATACGGGGAACTGCTTGATTTCGAGCGGCGCATCGTGAGAGGTCCGGTATATTCGGAAGGGCAGAACCATTACATGTACTGCGGACTGCTTGACGGCAACTATGGTCAGGACGGTTTTGCGCGCCTTGACGAGAATCCGTGGCTTGTCGATTTCGATTTGCGCCGCATTCATCCGCTCTGCAATAATTTCGGCATGGGCAATCCGGCAATGTTCTATTCGTCCAAGCGTCCGCCAAAGGCTCACGTCGAATGGAGGGACCGTTTTCTTGCGGCGACGGTTGCATTTGGACATCAGGGGTTTTTCATGGCAGACAGGAAGGGTGTCAAAACAGAGGATGAAGAGCATGGATATTTCATGCTTCTCGGCACAGCCCGCTATTATTGCAGGGCGGATGTGAAGGATATACGATATGCCGATGCCGAAGGCAGTTTGCACAATACATCGGATGCAGTTGCATCGGGAATCTATCGCCGTTCGCAGGTGATGGCGCATTATGCGGACGGAACGGTGACGGCGGCGAATGGTTCTACTAACGGGCAGATGAATGTCATGGCAGGGGGCGTCGGAATCGTTCTTCGTCCGAACGGATATTTTGCGCTGTCGGGTGACGGAATGGCATGTGTCGTATCCGGTGCGCAGTGTCCGGGAGGCGGCCGGTTCGATATTTCAGTGGCGACGGACTATGCCTATTTCAACGCATATGGGAGTCGAGGCGATTCACCGTTTGGAGGTACAGACGGAAGAATGTACCGTCTTATCGGCAAAGACGGAACGGATGAGGTTTTTCTGTGTGCAGGGAAGGTGTTCACGCTTCCGTATGCGGCGGTTTCTGTGATTGCGCTTGACGAAGGCGGGAAGGAGATGGGCCCCGCTCCGTTCTCGGTTAAGAACGGGATAACCAGCCTTGCGCCGGTTAGGAATGCCGTTTCGTACAGGGTTGTGAAGCCTGGGGCATGGCGAGAGCCCGCCGCCAAAAACGCCGTTGATTACTTCGGTTTGCGCAATTTGCAAAGAATGAAAAACTAAGGGGATATGAAATGAAGATAACAGTGAAAGAACTGACAGCCGTTTTCGGAGTGTTTCTTGCGACGGTCGCGTTCGCGGGAAACGATGCGAATCCAGATGCGATTGAGCTTGCTCCGCTTCCGATGCCGGTTGAATTCAGCGGTGACATTGACAGGCCGGTGCCGTTTGACGCCGCCACAACCGTGACCGTGGAGTGTCAAGATGAATCTGCCGTCGATTGGCTCGCATCTCATTTCGCCGAGTGGTACGGAAAGGATGCGCCAAAGGTCATGAAGGGGAATTCGCAGCTTGCTCTCAAGAAGGGTGACGAGGCGTATGCGGTAAAAGCGGAGGCGTCCGGTGTGAAAATCGCGGCACGTACGCTTGCCGGAGTCCGGTGGGCGGCTTATTCTATCCGTCAGATTGCGATTGCCAAGCGCGGAACGTTAAAGACGGAAGGTCGCATACTGCCGACTCTCTCGATCTCCGACACTCCGCATCTGGCATTCCGCTGCGTTCATCTGTGCTGGTTTCCCGAAATACGCAAAGAGCACATAGAGCGGGCGATTCGTCTCGCTGCTCTGTTCAAGTTCAATTATGCGATCATCGAACCTTGGGGAATGTACGGGAGTGAGAAGCACCCGTGGTGGAGCTGGCCGAACCCAAAAATGACGAAGTCCGAGGTTCGGCGTCTTGTCGCGATAGGAAAGGACCTCGGCATCACGCTTCTTCCGCAGATCGCCGCGTTCGGTCATGCCGGACAGGGGCGGAGCATCACCTCCAAGCATTCGGCGCTTGATCTGAGGCCGGAGTACGAACCGCTGTTCGAGCCGGGAGGCTGGAACTGGTGTCTGACGAATCCGGAAACGCAGCGTGTTCTCCGCGAAATCGTCGTGGAACTTCTCGAGAACTTCGGCAATCCGCCGTACATCCATCTCGGATGCGACGAGGCTCAGCCTCCGACGTGTCCGGACTGCCGCAAACGTCCTTACGGGGAGATCGTGTGTGGACATCTTACGGAACTGGCCGCGTTTGCCAAGGAGAAAGGCGCCCGTGCGATGATATGGCACGACATGCTTCTTGACAGGAATGACGAACGTTGGAAAGGCTATGTGAAGTGCGGCTCGAAGATCACCGCGACGCTTGCCGACACTCTGCCGAAAGACGTCATAATCTGCGATTGGCAGTATTCCTACGGAAACATGATGGAGACGCGCAAGGAATGGCCTACGATGGCGTACTTCAAAGGGAAAGGCTTCCCTGTCGCGGGATGCCCTTGGAAGAATTACAACGCGATGAAGCCGATGGCTGATTTTCTTGCGGAAATCGGTGGATTCGGCTACATCCAGACGACATGGCACAATCTGCGCTGGCGCGACTGGGTGAAGATGTACCGTTACGGATCTTCGGCGGCGTGGGGCACTCCCGTTC
>SUVZ01000211.1 GCA_015061765.1 Lentisphaerota bacterium | reverse complement strand
CGGGCAGGAATGCTTTGAAGGAATGAAGGCGTTCAGGCAGAAATCCGGGGATATCGTGATATTCCGTCCTGACGAGAACGCGCAGAGGATGTACCGCACGGCGGTGAGATGCGTGATGCCGCCCGTGCCGCCGGAAATGTTCATCGAAGCGGCCGACAAGCTCGTGAAGGCGAACATCGAATACGTGCCGCCGTACGGCACCGGCGGGTCCATGTACATCCGTCCTCTGCTCATTGGTACAGGTCCGCAGATTGGCGTTGCACCGGCGAACGAATACACTTTCATCATGATGGTGATGCCTGTGGGCGCGTATTACAAGGGTGGACTCAAACCTGTCCGCGCCGTGATCCTTGACAACTGGGACCGAGCCGCGCCGCACGGAATGGGCGATGTGAAGGTCGGCGGCAACTACGCCGCATCGCTCTACGCCCACGAGAAGGCGAAGAAGGAAGGATGGCCCGTAGAGCTCTATCTGGACGCCAAGGAGCACAAGTACGTCGAGGAGTTCTCCACCTCCAATTTCCTTGGCATCAAGGCCGACGGAACGTACGTCACGCCGGACAGCTGCTCGGTCCTTCCCTCAATCACGAACATGTCGCTCAAGCAGTGTGCGGAGGATCTTGGCTGGAAGGTCGAGTGCCGTCAGATCCCCTATGAGGAGATCAAGGAGTTCGCCGAGGTCGCTGCCTGCGGAACGGCGGTGGTCGTCACTCCCGTGTGGGAGATCACGCGTGGATCCGATGTCATCAAGATCAGCGAGCAGGATGAGGTCGGTCCCCATCTCCAGAAGCTTTTTGACACCGTGCAGGGCATTCAGTATGGTCTGCTGCCCGACACGCACGGCTGGTGCCATGAGGTGAAATGAGCTATGCCGGAAGGGGCATCCACGCTGGTGTCGCTCGCCGAGGAGCGTCTCAAGCTTGAACGCGAGGCGTTTGAGCTTGAGCGTTCGCGGCTCGAATCGGCGCGTGCAAGGGCCGAGGAGGAATTGAGGCTGGCGCGTTCGGGGCATCCCTTTCTTGTATTTGCATCGGTTGCGCTTCTTGCGCTTGTCGCGTTCGCCGGAGGCATGCTGTGCGGAATGTCCGTCAGCGAGAACCGCCACCAGCAGCGGCGCGACGCCCGTCTCCGCGAAGCGCTTTCGCAGCTCAGCGGCTTTGCGGAGACTTCGTCGTTGACGAATTCCGCTCCGTCATCCCATGGTGTAAAAACGCGCGTCACCGGGGCAAAAGGCGATGTGGCGGTGGTGGTGATCCAATGATCAGGCTAGCGGCATTGCTCATGGCGGCTCTGCCGGCCGTATTGCAGGCGTTCACTCCGGCGGTGGAACTTTCCGTCTCGCCGACAAACATTGTCCTGTCGGAGAAGGCCGAGGCGACAATCAGTGTCCTCATCCCGAAAAGGGTGACTCCGTCTCTCTCCGCCGATTTCATCCCCGAAGGCATGCGTCTGCAGATGGAGCGTCAGCAGGTGCGGAGGGACGGCGGAATCGCATGGCGGTATGTGGCGAAAGTTCCGGTTGAAGGCGATGCAGCCGGCGTCAGGACGCTTGGGCCGGTCACAGCGCACATACCTGTCCGCACCGATTTCTTCGGAATGGTTTCGCAGACCGCCGAGTTGAAGTCCGGAACGGTCGAGCTTGTTGTCATGGGACCGCCTGAGGCGGGACGCCCGGACTCCTACTGCGGAGCGATCGCGGAGGACTTCTCGGCGACGGCGTCTGTCGATGCGAATGTATGCACTTCCGGAGATCCGCTTCTCTTCACGCTCGAGCTTTCCGGCGCGACCGACGCGGCGATGGTCTATGCTCCTTCCGTTTCCGCCGCGTTCAGGGGGGCGTCCTTCAGACTGGACGAGGCGTCGCTCAAAACCGAGACGCTTGCCGCCTCAAAGCGGTTCACATGGCGCGTGAGGGCTGTCGGCGCAGGAACTGTCGAGATCCCTTCCGTGGAGGTGGCGTGGTTCGATCTGCGCTTACGGACATACCGGATTGAAAGGACAATCCCGATCCCGGTCCAGATAAAGGCCGGCGAGCAGGCCACTCTCGGCGCAATGGACGAAATAGGCGGCGAAACCGACGAGTTCCCCGTGCCGGACGGCATAAGCCTGCCGTTCACTCCGAAGAACTTCACGCTCAAGCATGCCGTTTCGCTGGCGATAAGGGCGAAGACGGACAAGGATTTCGCGGCGGCGGCGGAACGCTACGCCTCGTTTGTCGAACTGCTGGATACTGACAGACGCGTGGCGCAGGCGGAAGATGGAGTCGCATACAGGGCGGTCCATCTCTGCAACCTCGCCGCGCTTCAGGCGATGGCGGGGAAGCCCCGTGAGGCAATAGCCTCATATTCGAAGAGTGAACTCATCACCGGAGCAACGCCGGAGACGGTCCGCGGGCTCAAGGCGGCATATGCCCGCATCAAGAACGATCCGCGCGCCGATCTTCCGCTCCCTCGCATTCTCTTCCCGTTCTGGTTCGGACTTCCGCTGCTTGGAAGGGTGCTGTCCGCCGTCGGCGTGGGACTGGCCTTTGCCGTTCTCTTCATTCTTGCGGTTCGCGCAGGTCGCCGGCTTGCGGTTCTCGCGCTGATGTGCGGAACGGCGTGTTCCGCATTCGCGTTTCCTTTTGGACGCAGCGCGTTTTCGGATTTCTTTGATGGCATGCCTGGTTTCAGGATGGGGTTTGGCAATGACGTGTGTCCGATCGGTGTGGCGGCCTGTTTCAGCAATGCCGTCACCACGGTCGGCGAACCGGTCGAGATGATTGTGCGCCTCAATCCCGGAACTGTGAGGATTGCGGAGAATTCCGTGAACATTGAGGCCGGCTTTCCGGACAAGGCCACGCACGGCCGGCTACGGCAGATATCCGACAGTGAATATCGCGTAAAGACAACGTTCCTTGAGCCCGGCACAAATGATGTCAGGATCGCGGTGTCTGGTTCCTATTCGGGTTCATACACCGTAACCAACGGAAACATGATATCCACAGGACGCGTGATGAACCAGTCGTTCCGCGTCGTTCCGCAGCCGCTGCGCGTCGTTGTCAGGCCTTTGCCGGAGAGGGGACGCCCCCTTGACTATTCGGGCGCCGTGGGGCGGCGGTTCAGGCTTACTCAGAAACTCACGCCCGACAAGGTGCATCCTGGTGATCTGGTGACGGCCGAATACAGACTGGTGTTTGACGGATACTGTCCTTCAAATGCCGAGGTGCGCGTGGACAATCTTTCGCGCGAGTTCAAGGCGTATGAGATGAAGGAGATATCCCACGACGCAAACTCCGTTGTATGGCGACAGATGATAGTGCCGCGTACCACCGCGGCGACGAATTCCGCGCTGGTGTCCTTCAGCTACTACGATCTGCAGGCGAAGCGGTATGCAAGGACCAAGGCCAAGCCTGTCCGGCTGACGTTTGTGTCTGCGGACAGGGCATCCACAGAGAACACAAAGGTGTCGGTTGCCGGCGATGTCCCGGACGGTGATCGGCCAGGCAATGTCGCGGAAGTCTCGTCCATGGTGCTGCGCTTCGCCCCGAGCGTGAATTCTCCGGTCGTGGTCACTTTGCCGCCCGGCACGGAAGTCAGGGAAACCTGCCGCTGGAACGGTTGGCGCAGGGTGCAGTCAGATCGTGGCGCCGGTTGGACGCATTGACCTGCATGATAGGTGTGTGGTATCATTTTCGGCCGTTTGGCAATTGTGTTGTTCCTCCTGCCATGGATATGTGGCGAGGAGGGAAAGGAGTCTGACAGTGAAGAGATTTGCATTGATAGTGCTTGGAGGCATACTGCTTGCCGGTTGCGACAAGGAGGTGGCTCTCCATTCGCAGCTTGAGGAGCGTCAGGCCAATCTGGTAATGGCGGCGCTTCTAGACGAAAGCATTGCCTGCCACAAGGTTTCAGGCGATGAAGGCATGTGGAATGTCATGATATCCGAGTCGGATTTTGCCGCCGCCGCAAACCTGCTTGAACGTAAAGGTCTTCCGCGTCGCGCCTATCAGGGCGTTGCCGAAGTTTTCAAAAAGACGGGCATGGTGTCCTCTCCGTCAGAAGAGCGCATCCGCTTCATGGACGCGCTTGCGCAGGATCTGTCGCGTACGATATCAGGGATTGACGGGGTTGTGGATGCACGCGTGCATGTGGTGCTTCCGGAGAACGATCCGTTCGCAAAGAATACTCTTCCGTCCAGCGCTGCTGTCGCGATTCGCAGCCGTTGGAACTCTGATATATCAGATCTTGTACCTTCCATCAAAAATCTGGTCAAGAATTCCATCGAGGGATTGAAGTACGAGAAGATTTCCGTTACAGTGTTCAAGGACTCTCCACCCAGCAAGTGACATGACCGCCGAAGAACGACAGTTCCTTCTTACCGCCGCATGGCTTTTTGTTCGTCATGGCCAGCCGCACCGCGCACGTGCGCTGGTGGAGGCGCTTACGGAGGTCGATCCGCGGGACGGCGTGTCCGCTGCGGCGCTTGCGGAATTGATGCTCGCCGATGGGGAGGGCTTTGAGGCTCTCAAGGTTCTGCGGTCGGCGGATTTCCCTCCAGAGCTCGCTCGTGCCGAGGCGGTGTTGGAGACACGTGCGCTTGCAATGACCGGACGCAGCGCCGAGAGCACAAAGCGCTGGAAGCGTTTCCTTGAGTCGCGCAAGGGGAGAGATAGGTCATGGATATCTCAGTGACGCAGGCCCGTGAACTTATCGGCAACGGCAAGCTGTGGCCCAAGGTCAGAGATTATCTCGTGGCTGGTGGAGAGTTTGAACTGTTTCCGGCCAAGGATCCGTCGCGCCTCAAACTGCTTGATGAATCGACACGTGCGTCGATCGGAAAATGGCTGGATGCGATTGCTGCGGCTGATGAATGGCGGAAGATTGTAGACGGTGCCAAGGTGCGTGAATTGAAGGTCGAATATCCAGGTGTGTATCCGGATGTGTTCCGATACACAGCCTATTTCGCCAAATGGCGTGGGGTTCTGGATGAGATGGTGCGGATCTCTGCCGCGAAAGGTTGCCGCGTGTCGCAGGTGGAGTGTCCCGATTTCAACATGGTGATGCTTCTTCTCAAACTGAAATTTCCGGAGGCGTACGAATTATGTTGCTCGTGAAAAGGCAATCATTTGAATTGTCGTCTTCTGCCCGTCTCGTGAAGGCAGCGGATGTGCAGACGGTGTGTGATGCCCAGTCCGTCATTGCGGCGGCCGAGGCAGAGGCGGCGAAACTTGTCGAGGATGCGAAGGCAGCATTCGAGGAGGAGCGGCGCAGGGGTTACGCGAAGGGCTTGGCAGATGTTCAGGCGGAGGTGGCGCGGAGAAAACTGGAACTAGCGGAGGAGTCGGCCGCGTTCATGGTGTCTGTCGAGGAGAAGATGGGCGACATTGTGATGAAGGCGCTCCGCAAGTGCGTAGATGAGATCGGCGACAGGGAACTGGTCGTTCAGATCGTCCGGAAGGTGATGAAGGCTGTCGTACGCAATCAGCGACAGATAACGCTGCGCGTCTCGCCTGACATGGTGGAGTCCGTCCGTTCGAGGATGAACGGTATACTCGCAGATTTTCCGCTTTTGGATGAAGTGGATGTCCAGGAGGATCCAAGGCTCAAAGGAACCGCATGCGCCGTTGAAACAGCGGCGGGCATTGCGGATGCCTCCATCGAGACGCAGCTCGCGGCCGTCGAAGAATCGATCAGACGTCGGTTTGCGCGGGAAGGCTGACCTGTAGCCGCATTGTTGACTAATTAAGGCGGACTAGACTCTCCATGGCCTCTTGCAGTCGTGTATGCCGCCTCAAAAGCTACTCAGGCTTATTTTGTTGCTTTCCTCTCGAAAATTGAACGATGGCTGCGGCGGTATTCACCCGGTGTCGTCTTGCGGACTGTCTTGAATGCTTTCGTCATGTGGCTTTGGTCGTAGAATCCGCATTCTTGTGCGATGTCCGATATGAGCATGTTGGATGTCTCTAGAAGTTTGCGGGCGGCGTTTATGCGGGCGTTCATAATATATCTTCCCGGTGTCATCTCGAATACCGATTGAAACTTCCGCTTGAACTGGCTTACGGAGCTTCCTGCCATTGTGGCAAGCATTTCCAAGGGAAGGTCATTCATGTAATGTTCCTGGATGTACGCCGCCACATCCCTGAGTTTTCCCTGCCATTCATGCACAGAGTCTTTGAGTGTGGTCATTCTGTATAGTCGCATTGTGCCGATTATGTTGCCTTCGCTGTCTTTCACCGGGAATACGCTTCCCACTGTGAAATGATTGGATTTGTCGGCGGGACGCATCTCAACCTTGTTGAATACGGGCTTTCGCGTTCGCATGACTGTCTGATCAAGTTCCATGAACGAGGCACCGTCATTCGGTGAGAAAACCTCGTCAGAACGCATGCCTATTACATCAATTTCGTTTTTTATGTTGCACACCTCACAGTTCCTCTTGTTGAGAACCATGATGCGGCATTCGGTGTCCTTCATGTAGAAGCAGGCGTCCGGCAACGTATTGATGAGACCGATAAAGGCCATTGTGTTCTGTCCGCATCTGTTTAGAAAATCCTTCTGCATCTTCTTTCGCTGTTGGGTTGTCATGTACATGGCGGAAACCTCCGTTTGTAATCTTTTTCTAAATGACCTTATTTTACATTATCGGCATCTGATAAAACAAGTTTTTTTTGGCTCTTCGTGCATGAGTGTGGGTCGGTTCATGCCACCTCCTGACGAGATTTCCCTTTGTTCATGCGCATCGGAGCGTTGCAACTGGGCCACGGGATT
>SUVZ01000210.1 GCA_015061765.1 Lentisphaerota bacterium | reverse complement strand
GGACGATTGTGTCGCCCGTTTTTCTCTGGATACATATAGAGTACCATACCAAGAAATGCAGAAACTCGCCCCATAAAGTTTATCCTCCTTTCTGATTTTTATACGCAAGAAATGCGTACGTTGCCGCGGTCCTTGTTAAGATCACGCGACTCCTCTTTTCAACCGTGCTTTTCTGCCACGGCGAATAAAAGGTTTATTATTTTGCAGGCTCTTTGCAAGTGAAAACCCGCCTCTATAAAAGATCATTCATCGCCTTCAAAGCGATATAGCCGACTTCCCTTACCCTCCATCGGCTGAAATTGGCACTATTATATCACACTTTAAGCCGCATGAACTATCGTTCGATCCAAACACGACTAAACCCGGTCACTCGCAAGGGGGAATGACATGATATAATATTGGGCACTTATGGCGAAAAATGACAAACGTATCCTACTTGTCGTCGGCGATGACGACTACACTGCGGAATGCGAGACGAAACAGGCCCTCGAAAGGCATGTCCCGGAGGATTTCCGCTCTAGCGCCGTCGAGATAGTCTCCGGCACTGCAATGAATGCGGAAAGCCAGCTCGCGTCAATCCGTGAATGTCTCGCATCCATCCAGACGCCGCCCTTCCTCGATCCCGTCAAGCTGACATGGTGGAAGGACGTATCGTTCCTGCCCGGCGGCGGACGCGGCGGCAAGATAACGGATGAAGTCAAGGAAGCGCTTGAACGTCTGGCCGACAGTCTCGCAAAGAATCCGCTCCCCGAAAACCAGATACTCGTCATAACAGCGACAAAGCTCCTCAAGACGTCCATATTCGCAAAGCGCATGAAGGAGATCGCCGAGATCAAAGACTGCTCTATTCCAGACAGATCCAAGGATCGCGCGGCGGCGGCACTGGCGCGTCTGCCGGAATTGGCGAAGAGGGAGAATCTCGAATTCGCCCAAGGTGCGGACCGCGCATTCATAGCAAAGGCCGGGCCCAACATGCGCACAATCGCCTCAGAACTCGCCAAGATGCGCACCTATCTCGGCGAAAACAACCATACCGTCACTTCGGCAGATGTTGCAGCCATAACATCCGCTAGCGGCGATGAGATTGAAATCTGGGAGCTTACCGACGCCTTGGCATCGCGCAATCCCGCCAGAATCATATCAACACTCAGGAATTTCCAGGGTGACTCGGGCTGGGCGATAATGCTATCAACCGTGATCGAACGGTGGTTCCGCGACCTCATCGTCGCAAAGGCGGGCGGAGGCGGAGACGACTTCAAGTCACGCAAGAATACCGCCGCCGCAAGCGGATTCACACTTACAGAGCTTCGAGTCGCCCGCTATCGCATGCTCTCATTGCGCGAAAAGCTCGTCTCGTCCCAACCGACGGATGAATACGTCGAGATGGAGATCCTCCGCACGGTGAAGCGCTAACCCCTTCGGGCTACCGCAATACAAAATCACGAATCGCCTTCGCCACTCCATCCTCGTCGTTGGAGGCAGTCACGTGGTCTGCCGCCGCAAGCACCAGCGGATGGGCGTTGGACATCGCCACGCCAAGCCCCGCCGCCTCGATCATGGAAAGATCGTTCGTGCCGTCGCCAAGCGCCATGCAGTTGTCCAGAGCATATCCAAGATGCTCTGCAAAACGCCTGAGCGAATTGCCCTTGTGGGCCGTCTCGATGTTAAGCTCGAGATTGTTCCAGGTTGATGAAGTCGCCTTTATCTGCGGGAAGCGTTCTCGCACCGCTTCCGCGATGGCCTTGGTGACAGCCTCGCTTCCGGGCGTGTTACGCGCAAAAAGCATCACCTTCTGCACGTCGCCCTCAGATGCCGTGGATTCAAGATACGCCTTGAGTTCAGGAACCGGATTGCGGAACTCGCGCACCATCTTGACGTAATGGGCGTCGGTGGCGTAATCCTCCGCCTTGTTCTGGAGACTTTCCGTCATCCAGCCCCAGTTTGAACGGTAGCAGTCGTAGATGACATCATATCCGTCAAGGAGACGCATGATGTCAAGCGCCATATCGAGCGGAATCTCCTCGCGCACGATCGCCGTACCGGTCTCGCGGTCGTACACCTGCGCCCCGTTTATGGTGATTGCATAGCGCACGAACGGAAGATCGCGGATGGACTGCGGCATCATGCCGAAGAAGCGTCCGGTCGTCGGAACGATGAGAACCCCCTTCGCCGCGGCCTCCTCGAGCGCCGCACGGTTGCCGTCGCTGAGGCGCTTCTGCGAATCAAGAAGCGTCCCGTCGAGATCAAGCGATATTATCTTTATGTCCCTGGCCATTTCCAGACTCCTCCGAACAGTGTCTATTTCCTGAACATCTCGCGGCTGGACACTGGAAGCAGTTCGGCAAGGCGCTTCACCGCATCCGCAGACATGGTCTTTGCGTCCATGGGAACGATCTTCGTGCCGATGTCCTTCTGTCCGACATTGCGTCCGTACTTCACGTCCATGGGAAGCGGTCCGTCCCTCCCGACCGACATGAACGATTTCACGCGCGGAACGGCAGTGCCCTTCGCATTGAGCATCCCGTCGGACATCAAGGACCGGTAGCACTGCACGGCCGTATATACGGCAGGGTCCACGAACACAAGATCGTCGGCAAGAAGCGCCGCATACTTCGAATCACGCCTCAGCCCGTCCAGCGTCTCCCTGAACACGGAAAGCACGAACGGGTAATGGGTGCAGCCGAGGATGACGGCGCGGATGGGCGATTTGCCTCCGCTCGAACGGTAGGACTCCACCATCGCCACAAAATTCGTGCGCGCGCAATCCTTCATCCCCGGCTCGTCGTTCTCGACGGCCTCCGCAAGCCCGATGCCGCCGCGATTGACAATCTCGCAGCAATCCACATCCCGTTCCTTCAGCGATGCGCGCAGGGTCCGCTCGTAGACGCCTGACGAGATCGTCCCGGGAGTGGCGATTACGCCGACGGCAAACGGCGCCATGCCCTTCCTGACATTCAGCGCATCCATCGTCGCCTCGACACCGGCATTGACCACGCCTATCACTTTCGCGCGCCGGGACTTCGCACATTCCGTCGCCGCGTCAAGACCGTACGCAGTCGCAGTGTTGCAGGCGATCACCACAATCTTGGAAGGCGCGTGGTCCGCATCGCCAAGGACGAACTCCGTGTCCCTGACAATCAGTTCACGCAGGAAATCAGCCTTGCCCTTCGCGCCGTACAGACCATACGGCATGTTTGCCTGGTCGCCGAAGTAGACGAAATTCTCGGATGCGAGATCCGGTTTTCCGTCAGGAATGCGGACCCCGGTCGCATTGTTGAACTCGTCAACTGTGAGCAGCTTTTCCAGCACCGTGAGTCCGCCGGTACCCGAATCGAAGACGCCGATTGGGCGTTCCGACGCGCATATGGCGAGCGCAAACGCCGCCATTACGGCAAAAACGGCAATTCTGATATTCATGCTATGTCTCCTTAATCGTGGACTTCTGCCGCAGTCCATATCCATATCGGGCATCAGAAATCGGATGAGTCGCAGACGAGATTCTCCATGATGTACTCACGGCGCTCGGGGGTGTTGCTGCCCATGTAGAACTTGATCGTCTTGTCCGGCTCCGTATCGTCTGAGCATGTCACCGGCGTCAGACGCATGTTCGGACCGATGAACTCCTTGAATTCCTTCGCGTTCAGCTCTCCAAGCCCCTTGAATCGAGTTATCTCGCAGTTCTTGCCGCATTTCTTGATCGCATTTTCGCGTTCCTCGTCCGTAAAGCAGTAGTACTGCTCCTTGTCCTTCGCTTTCGGGTTGCGAACGCGGAACAGCGGCGTCTCGAGGATGAACACGCGTCTGTCGAGGATCAGCTGCTTGTAGAAACGCATGAAGAACGTGGTCAGCAGCATGCGGATGTGAAGACCGTCCACATCGGCATCCGTCGCGAAGATGATCTTGCCGTATCGGAGATGTTCGAGAGTGTCCTCGATGTCGAGAGTCTTGATGAGATTGAAGAACTCCTCGTTCTTGTACAGGACGTCCTTGTTGAGTCCGCACGTGTTGAGGCACTTTCCGCGGAGGAAGAACACAGCCTGGTTCATGGCATCGCGAGCGTTCCCGAGCGTACCGCCGGCGGATTTGCCCTCCGTGAGGAAGATCATCGTATCCTCGCCGTATCCCTTCTTGCCCGCCTTGTCCTTGCGGTCGAGATGAAGATGGTTCTTGCAGTCCTTGAGCTGCGGAACGCGGACGCTCACCGCCTGGCTGCGCTCGCGGGCCTGCTTCTTGATGGTATTGAGCTGGCTGCGGAGCTTTGACGTCTCCTCTATCTTCTTGACGAGCTTCTCGGCCTCGGACGGGAACTTGTGGAAAAGGGTCTCGGCCTCGCGCTTGATGTTGGCCACGAGATCCGCCCGGATCTCCGGCGAACCGAGCTTCGTCTTCGCCTGGCCTTCGAACGTCGGCTCCTGCATCCTGATGGAGATTGCGCCGACGATGCCCTCACGGACGTCGTCGCCGTCGAAACGCTTCTTGGAGAACTCGTTCAGAGCCTTGGTGAGACCCTCCTTGAACGCCGTGAGATGCGTGCCGCCTTCGGTCGTGTGCTGTCCGTTCACGAACGAATAGTATTCCTCGGAGAATCGGTTCGTGTGCGTGAACACGAATTCAAGCGTCTTGGAGCGGAAATGGAACGGAGCGTAGATCTTCTCAAACTGCGCCTCGTCTGCGATGAGATCCTTGAGTCCCTCGTCCGAGCAGATCCGCTGGCCGTTGAGCATGATCGTAAGCCCTGCATTCAGGTATGCGTACATCTTCAGACGGCGCATCACATGCTCCTCGCGGAACTTGTAGTTCTTGAAGATCGTCGCGTCCGGAAGGAAGCTCACGTACGTACCGTTGCGCTCGTTGGGATCCTTGAGCTTGCCGCGCTTCTTCGATTTGAGAACGCCCTTGGAGAACGTCGCCTCCGAAAACTCGCCGTCGCGCACGGAACGGACGTGGAAATCATCCGACAGTCCGTTTACCGCCTTCGTTCCGACGCCGTTCATGCCCACCGAGAACTGAAACGCGTCCGTATCGAACTTGCCGCCGGTGTTGAGCTCCGAGACGCAGTCGACCACCTTGCCGAGCGGGATCCCGCGCCCATAGTCGCGTATCGAGCAGCGTCCCGAGTTCCAGTCAAGCGATATCTCGATGCGCTTGCCGTTGCCCATGATGAACTCGTCGATCGAGTTGTCGATCACCTCCTTCATCAACACGTAAATGCCGTCGTCGTAGTCCGAACCGTTGCCCGCGCGCCCGATATACATGCCGATGCGGCGGCGGATGTGCTCCATGGCACTGAGATGCTTGATGTTACTGTCGTCGTAATTCGCCATCTGACCGAAACTCTCTTCTTATTGGAAATATACGCGGCTGTCACTGCTTGAGCGATGCGCCGGTGGAGGCATTGCCGACGAACTGCGCGTAGCGCTCAAGCCAACCACCCTTGATGCGGGGCGACCACTTCCTCGCCTTTTTCGCGCGGGCGGCGATCTCGGACTTCGAGAGCCGTGCGCTGATGGAGCGGTTCGGGATGTCAATCGTGATCTCGTCGCCGTTCTTGAGAAGACCGATCAGACCTCCCTCCGCGGCTTCTGGCGAGACGTGGCCGACGCACGCCCCGTGCGTTGCGCCGGAGAAGCGTCCATCGGTTATCAGGGCGACGGATTCGCCGAGGCCCGCACCGATGATGTAGCTCGTGGGGGCAAGCATCTCCTGCATGCCGGGGCCGCCCTTCGGCCCCTCGTAGCGGATCACGACCACATGACCGGGCTTAACCCTCCCTCCGAGGATTCCGGCGCAGGCCTCCTCCTGCGAGTTGAAGCAGATTGCCTTGCCGGTGAAATTCATCATCGACGGCGCAACGCCACCCTTCTTCACCACGGCGCCACGCTCCGCAAGATTACCCCAAAGGACCGCTAGTCCTCCATCCTGCGAATAGGCGTTGTCCAAAGTGCGAATGACGTCATCGTCCTTGATCTTCGCAGCCTTGATCTGCTGACCGAGCGTCTTTCCGCTCACCGTCGGACAGTCAAGGTGCAGAAGCCTCTGAGGCAGACGCTTCAGGATCGCCATTATGCCGCCGGCGCGGTCAAGATCGCTGATGTGATAGTGCCCGCTAGGCGCCAGCTTGCAGACATATGGGGTGCGGGCCGAAATCTCGTTCATGCGCTTCAGGTCGAAATCGACATCCGCCTCGCGCGCAATGGCGAGCGTGTGTAGAACGGTGTTCGTGGATCCGCCCATCGCCATATCGAGCGTGAGCGCATTGTCCAGGGATTCCGCCGTGACGAGATCTCGCGGCACCGGGCCGCCCTTCTTCGCCATCTGGACGATGCGCTTCGCCGCGGCGCGATAGAGGTCCTGCCGCTTCAGGTCTACGGCGAGGACGGTTCCGTTTCCGGGAAGTGCTAGACCGAGCGCCTCGTAAAGACAGTTCATCGAGTTCGCGGTGAACATTCCCGAGCAGGAACCGCATCCGGGGCAGGAAGTCTCTTCAATCTTCTCAAGGTCCTTCGCGGATATCTTGCCAGCGTTCTCCGCGCCGACACCCTCAAACACGGTGTTGAGATCGGAATCCTTGCCGGTGAGAGGATGATGTCCGACAGCCATGGGTCCTCCAGACGCGAAAATCGTCGGTATGTTGACGCGGAGCGCGCCCAGAAGCATCCCTGGAACGATCTTGTCGCAGTTCGGCACGCAGATCATCGCATCGAAGCAATGCGCCTTTGCTATGGACTCAACGCTGTCGGCGATGAGTTCACGGCTGGGCAGAGAGTACTTCATG
>SUVZ01000209.1 GCA_015061765.1 Lentisphaerota bacterium | reverse complement strand
TGACCCACGTATGCAATGCGACACCCCTTCTCGCGGATCACTTCGCCATCGTCAGGATCAATCAGTCCGGCAATCACCTTGAGCAGCGTGGACTTGCCTTCCCCGTTCCTGCCCGTGACGCAACTTCGCTCACCCTTCTCTATCGAGAGCGAGACGGAATCCAGAATCGCCGGACCGCCAAATGCGATCGAAACCTCCCTTAAACTGACAAGAGCCATTTTATCTGCCTGTACTGCTATTTGAACACGATTTCATTTGCCTGACCTTCGAAATTGCCGCCAGCCACGTACATCTTTGCGGTGTCAGAGAAGTCATCCACCTGTGCCCAATGGGCGTGGCCGCATAGAATCGCCCTTAATTCCTTGCGTTCTCGCAGCCAGTCGTAGAGTGCCTTGGTCTTGCCGTCATATCGGTCGGCCGGGTTGCCCGGAAGAGGAATGTCGTTGATGGAGATTGTTCTGTTGCCCATCGCACGCAGGGTCTTCAGTTTGCTTCTCCTTGAGTTTTCGCGGAAAAGTCTCGTATAGGTCGGCGGGATATGACACATCAGCACAACCGGCAAACCTTTCAAGAACTCCTTCTTTACTCCGGAAATGGTTTCTTCCCTGAGATTGTAAAACGCATTGTCAAAAGAGACGAAATTCACACCTCCTAGGACACGGGATGCAACCGTAAGGTCATTCGGCATATATTGTCTGATGCGCCTCCTTACCTCTGCCCGGTCATCGGTATAGTGTTCGGGTCCGCGGTCTTGATACTCATGGTTGCCAATAGCGTAATGAAGGTCTATCCCTTTGATGTTGTGGCGAAGGACCCGTTCGTTTCCGTCATTCAAGAAATCAATCAGGTCGCCCGTGTGCAGCATAGGCATGCGACGCATCATGGCATAATCCACCGAGGCGTAGAACGATTGCAAGGCCTGCGGGAAACGGCCCCATCGTTTATGGTAGTGCAGTTTCTTCTTGTCGGTGACGGCAGCATAATCAACAGCATCGAAAAAATTCAGATGCGTATCCGAAAAATGAAAAGCCTTGAATGCATGCCTTAGTCCAATGTCTATTTCAAGGTGTGTGATCTTCAGCACCTGCTCGTTTTCTATGCCTGACGTGTATACGTTGATCATGCCAGAAGCCTTGACTGCAGCAGCAGCCGCAACTCCTCCAATGAATGCTCTTCTTGAAATGTCCATACGTCTCTCCTTTTGTTTTCCGTATCTGCGAAAAGCGTCACATCAGTCCAAGGGAAACGCAGGCGTTGTAGATGCCATCGGCGTCCACATCGGTGGTCACGATATCTGCCTTGGCCTTCAGTTCGGGAATGGCGTTTCCCATCGCTACCTTTGTCCATCCGTCAATGAACATGGAAAGGTCGTTCTCCGAATCTCCGAACACTATCACGTCCGAATAGTCGGCGCCGAAATGATCCATAACTCGCTTGATGCCTGTGGCCTTGTCCATGGGCTCTACGAAGATATATTCCTTGAAGAACCTGTAATGAGGAAGATCCCTCAGGGATGTGATCGTATCCTCGATCTCCGGCGAACATGCGACATACGCCTTGAAGAGTTCAGGGAAGGATTCCGGATCCAGGCCCGGAACAATGCGGGATTTCATGTAGAGATCGTTGGTGACGGACTGGAATCGTCCGTCGGGAACGAGACGACATGCGGAATCGTCCGTCTGCACCCCCCATGCAATCCCCTTTTCCTGACATTCACGCACAAGGCGAACAACCTTTTCCTTCGGCAAGGGCGTTATTCCCAACAGTTTGCCTCCGATCGTCACACCATATCCACCATCGCTCACCATATTCTCGAATCCGAGTTCACGCATGTAGCCTGCCGCCATGCCATGCGAACGCCCTGTTGCGATAGAGAGGAAATGCCCGTCCTCCCTAAGTTTCGATAGGGCGAACTTGGTCGAATCGGGAACATAGGACTCTTGATATCCACCAGCCGTCAATGTCCGGTCGATGTCAAAGAACAGATAGCGTTTTCTCATCCGTTTTTCTCCGATTGCACGAGAACCACCTTCCAGTCTCCGATATTCCCACGATCTTTTCAGGAATCATTTTCAGCACCAGACAAAAAAGTTGGGTGCGCCGAATCAACGCACCCACTTTACATTCGCTAGACCGGAACAGTCAAGCCCTCTCGGGGCGCTCAGAAGTAGCCGTTCACGAAGGGAAGGAACGGAATCTGGTTGTCCATAATCACATTGACGAGACCGATCTGGAATCCGTGATCGCAGGCAAACGCCATGTTTACAAGACCAATCTGGCAACCCCAGAGGAGATCCGTCTGGTTGTAGATGAGCGCCAGCTGGAGTCCATGCGCACGGCGAGCGAAGTTGGCGCCGCCGGCAATCTGCACTCCATAGGCATCTTCGCCAACAGCGCTGGCAAGACCAGAAACCTGCAAACCACCCATTGTCCTGTCCGTCATCGAACCGATGAGGTTTGCCTCAAGTCCATACATGTCACGGGAGACGCCGACGGC
The DNA here is from genome assembly GCA_015061765.1 of Lentisphaerota bacterium. The sequence goes on along the minus strand of SUVZ01000209.1, from coordinate 4,282 downwards.
ATCGATGGAAAGACCGTAGAACTCGGCATTGTTCATGTTGTAGAGCGAGAGAGCCAGTCCGTAGGCATCCTCGTTGGAATAGTTGAATCCAACCGCAGTCTGAAGGCCGGCAAAGGTTTTGCGGGCAACATTTGCGCCGAGCGCAATCTCCCAACCGTACATCTTCATCGCATCTGAATAGCCAAGATTGAGGTCAAGACCAAAAACATCCCACTTTTCCATTCCCCACGGAAGAGCAACAGGCGTTGCAAGACCGACAGCAACCGTCGTCCATCCATAGGACTTGGGAGCCTTGTAGCGACCAGCCGCCTCATCAACCTCCGCATTGGATTTTGAGGCAAAAGACACGGACGCAACCATCGCGAAAGCGACAGAGACCAGCAATGTTTTCTTGATATTCATTTCTTTAACTCCTATGGATGGAAAAATCAAGGCGTATGATACAATTTTCCGCCATCCGCGTCAAGCAGAGTAATGCAGAAAATCGCAACAATCGCAAGCCCGGCGCGAGCACATGGAACTGGTGGGTTGAGTCCAACAACTCGCTGTCGACCAACCTTACCCTGAAGCTCGTCGGTTTCGCTACAGAAATGCGGACGGTATCGATGCTCTGCACGGACTTCCTGCCGCGTGGAAGGATACATGCCCTATTGCCGGCCGATGCGGCGAGTTCTATTCCGTCGTCCGGGTAGCCCCCGAGAAATTTCCGCCTTCATGTTCTCTCTCGAAGGAATTTCACGCATTTCAATGCGGGATCCAACAAATCAGGACGACCCTCGGCCTCTACAATCCACCACTTTTGGGAGGTTTCCGTCTTCATATAGGAGAACACCGCATTCAGAGAACATCTATCTCATAGCCAAGGTATTTCACCAACGCCTCTCTGACAACATCACCGTTCATTCCATATGCGAACGCGACATGATGTCGATACCCGTTCTCTGCCATGTAATTAAAAAGACCGTTCATATTTCCGTCCGACTTCCGGAACACAAAACCGGTACCGAAAAATCCCTTCCCGGGATCAAGCGTCGTTATCTCTCCTTCGGTTACGAAGCCCTTCAGTTTTCCATTTTCCGTACGGAGCGAAGCAACCGTTATCGGACCAGGCTTCATCTTGCCGTTATGAACACCTACGCTTGTATCAGGCCCCATCGACTTGGCGAGAATCGGATGGTCTTCAATGACACCCGATCCTAAAAGCATCCCCTTCGGCACTGCCGAACAGTGGAAGAACACCGCCTTGTCTTTGGCATTTCTGTAGTTGTTGTTCACATCAAAAACCGCCACAGGCGCACCTTCACCCGCCGCAAGGCCGAGAGCCTGCATCATCACGGCATTGTCCACATCCGTTTCGCAAGCCGCCGGGATACCACGATCGTTGAGCATGCTCATAATGACACACGGCGAAATACCCCATTCGGTCTGGAATTCATCCCAGCACCGGAGCGCGACAGAGTCAAGCGCGTACTCATCTATGATTGCATCGACGGCCACCCCCAGACGGGCCAATGCATCGATCCTCTATCCGAACAGAAACCCGCCCATCGCCGCCGCGAGCGAGAGGAACCACAGCTTCCGCCCTTTGACTTCTACATTCATTTCACAAATTTCCTTACTTAAAAGCCTTCACTGTTGGGAGAAACAGAAAGCGCCTGCGCACATTTCACCCTTTTTTCGGGAAATACCTCCGCTTCGCGTCGGCAAACTGCCTTATGCCGCGCTTCATCATCGGCCATTCCTCCTTGTAGGACATCGCCCATGGCGCAGTAAGCACACCCTTCACCAGAGATGGATCCAGTCTCTTTGAAACAAACGAAAGCATGGCATCGGAAGCGGTGTCTTTTGCCCAGTTGGAAGTGCACGGCATCATCTCAAAGCCGGCCTTGTTCAATTCCATGATGGAAGCGGCGAGATTGTCCTGAGACTCCCAGCTGTCGAGTTTCTTCTCGAGCTCAGATCTCCACCTGAGATTCTTTTCCGAGAAGTCATCACCGTAATACCAAGGGATCTGCAGAACGTTTTTCGTCATGCGTTTGAAAAATTCTTCGCGTCCGCCGCACATCTTGTCAGACCACATCATGGCCCGCGAACCATGCTTTTCAACCAGACTTATCACATAGAAGAGATCATGCCACCACAGATCGCCCTGACGTATGACCATGAGCTGACGGTCCTTATGGGCAATCGGAATCTCTTCATCAAAGCCTATGTGGAAATACCGGGGATTGCCGAAAACCTCAACCGTATCGCGTATCACATCGGCGACAACCTCATAGTAGCGCTTAGTGGACGTCATGTAGTGGTATTCCTTGAGCCACTGGTCGTGCCCCGTTGAAAAATTGAGTTTGGGAACTGGTTCAAGCCCCATGGAACGCAGCCTGGCGAGTTCTGCCGACAGTTTCTCCGGACTCCAGCTGCCCTTGACCCAAAGCTCGGGATGGCTCGGATACGCATACGCCTCCCCAAGGTCTATCATGACAAGATTGAGACCTTCGGATTTCATCAAGCCGGTAGATTCGCGCCAAACAGCATCATCCACTCTTGAAAAACCATAAACCCGATGCGGCATGAGACCATGATCGTCCAATTTGTCATCGGGATACATTTTTGCAAGAGCTTCCGCCGATGCCGGTATCTTAGACTGATCCGGTGTCCAATCGCCCCACATGTTGACACCAAGATGCAACAACACTCCGAAAGCCTTATCTCCGGCGATTACCGGTGCGCCCGATATCGGAGACGCACACCCGCCGAGCGCTGCCGCGCCGCCTGCAAATGTTGCCATCTTGATAAATTCTCTTCTGTTCTGCTCTTTCATGGACGTTATCCTGTTTTATCTGATTTAAACTTTTCAACACGGCTGCATTTCCGCCGCAGAACGCCTACCGCCAAGGAGCGGTGAAAACATCCTCGATAAGCGCATCCGCAAAAAGGGCAAGTCCACGGGGATCGGGATGGTTGATGTCATTGCACAGAAGCGTCATGTACGGAATGCCCTGCCTCCACAGCCGCCCCCAGCGCCTAGACGCATCGGCAAGCGCTATGCCGTGTTTTTGTGCAAAATCTCTAAGACAGGGAACAAACGTCCTTTTATCTTCATCGCAGTTTTTCTGCGAAACGATTTTCATCTGTTCCGGACGAGCGTAACTCGGAGTCATGATTATCCATTCAATACCCTGTTCCCTGAATCTGGACAGATAGACGTCCTCATAAAGTTTCTTCAACTGCTCCGGAGTCCTGCATATGGAGAAGTCGTTCAGGAACTCGCTTATCACCAGATCCGGCTTCACATCCAGGATGGCCTTCTTGAAATTTCTGGGGCTCTCCGGTGGCGCATTAAGGAAATCCCGCGAATAGTGTCCGTCCCAACCGGCCGTCAGAAGCTCAATTTCCGCCTTGGGGAAAATTTTGCGGAGTCTGCCGACAAACACTTCTTGCCAGCGCTTGCTCTTGTCCGTCAGATAGTAGTCTAGCGTCTCGGTTATGCTGTCTCCCCAGGCTAGAATGCGGACTTTCCCGCCGTTCTTGAGTTTTGTCATCGTTTTCGGCACAAGACGCGCCGCCACGGTATCCCCGTATGGCGATATCGTATGCTGAACAGGATAGGAATCTTCCAGAACTGGAAACACATTCTCCGTCGTCAATCGTTTCGTCTGTGCATCTACATAGACATTAAGGACCCGCCTCTCGCCCTTCACCGTCTCCGGTGGCAACGGCGTCGCCACATGCGGCGTTCCCTTGCGGTAGACAAGTCGCCCTGACGCATTGCGCAGAACGGAATCGATGCGCCTCATGTAATATGCGTAATCGGTCGTAACCGGATCATTCGGGCCAATGCGGCCTTTCTCCAGTCTGCCAAACAGTCCCCAAGGTCCGTCAATCTCATAATCGACGCCGCGCACAAGCAGCCTTCCCTTCGCATCGCGAAACTTCACGGATTCCGGCACAAGCGCGAATTTTACCGAACATCCGAGCGCGTAAACACCTTTAAACTGCCGTCCGCGGAAACATTCGTACTTCTTCGGATTGAAAATCGGCAGCTTTTCCTGACGCTCTCCAGCAACCGAAACGCGCAACGGCGGCTCTACCCTGCAAGAAAGTCTCCCACCGCCCTCCTTCACAAGGAGCTCCCAGTCACCCGTGAGTGTCCACTCCGCAGCACAAAACCCCGAAAACCCCGCCATTGCTGCAATTAATGCAAACATCAGTTTCATTTGATGCACTTCCTCGTTTCGAAATTTCACTTCTCGGGACGAACACCCGCAGTTGACCAATTGAA
>SUVZ01000208.1 GCA_015061765.1 Lentisphaerota bacterium | reverse complement strand
GGCCGGTGAGTTCGCGATAAGCGGAAATGGACTCGACGTCCGTGCTGTGACCAACAACTCGGCGAATGTGCAGAGGTTTGCCTGCGCAGTCAGGGACAGCGGTGCGACGCTCGGGCTTGGCGGCAGCGGCGACATTGCGTTCGTCGGCGGACTGACTACCGGCGCATCTACGGAAATCACCAAGGGCGGCGCAGGCACAGTCACAGTCGCCGGCAAGGGCCCTGGCGGAAGGCTTGTGCTCAATGAGGGTGGGTTCAGGCTGAAGGATTTGGACGACGGCGGGAAGACGAATCCATTTTCGACGGCATCGGACTCGCTCAGAATCGCCGGCACGCTCGATCTAGGCGGCGCGACGCAGACCGTCACGATGTCTTCGACAAGCGGCGAGACGTTCGCCCTCGACGGCTTCACGCTCACGAACGGCGTCGTCAAGATCGCCACCGGCAACCACTATTTCGCGCCGAACGGCAGCTTCACGCTGTGCGGAAGCGGAACGGAAGTGAGGATAGAAGGCACCGACGGTCCTGTCCTCAACTTCGCGCGCGGCGATTCGGAAGGGAAGATGCACGTGAAGATAGCAGACGGGGCGCGTCTCTACAGCCATTCGAGCCAGGAGAGCGTGTATGTCGCGAGCGGCTCCGGCGTGAGCGAAGTGACGATAGAACTCCAGAACGGCGGACGGTTCCATCCGGACAACTGCGACACCCAGTTTGGGCGCAGCGGCAACACGGCGCGCATGTTTGGCGACGGCGGCAAGGTTGACGTCAACAGGCACGACTTCTACCTTGTTGGCGACAGCCTAGGAGCGGTCGCGACGGTTAACATAACAAACGGCGAATTCAAGGCTGGGTACGTCCGCGCAGGAAGCGGCGGCTGGGCCAACGTACCCGCAGCATCGTCGGCGGTTTTCGAGCTTGTCGGCGGCAAACTCGACGCGAGAGGCATCATTGCTGGCAAGGTGAATAGCTTCAGGGCCATGCTTGATGGCGTTCGCATCGAGTGCGACCAGGATCAGGACGACTACTTCAAGATCGACGGCTACGTTGGCGGGGAGGTGCCGTTCATTCTTGGCGCGGGCGGGGTGAGCTTTGTCAACGACAAGCGCATAGGTGTTACGACTTCGCTTGCCGGCGCGGGCGGCATCACGGTCGAAAAGGGGACTCTCGCGGTGTCGGCCGACCAGAAGTACATGGGTGACACGGTCATCAAGAGCGGCGCAACTCTTTCCGCCACTGGCGTCACGTTCGCCGGCTCCATTTCACTCGAATCCGGCGCGTCCATAACGGTTCCGGAAATCGCGGAAGGCAAGAAGTTCGTCAGAATCGCCAAGGCCGCCGCTTTCGAAGGTGTCGACGAAACGGAGAAAGACGACGACGGCAATCACTTCTTTACGACGTTCGACGGATGGCTGTGCTACGGTCGCAGGCCCGGATTCTCCTTGAAAATAAGGTGAAACGGCATTTGGCCAGAAAAGACGGTAAGATGAAGACAGGAGTCGTTTTGGTTGGTGTTGTCGCCTTGTTCGCGAAAGCCGCAGGCGCGGCCGAATGTCCGCCAGGTTGCAGACCGTATTCGCGTCCGGCGGCCGAAAAGCGCACATTGCGCTCGGAAACCGTAGACAGGGCGGTTGCCGCAGTCGCAGCGAAAATAGGCGACCAGCGCATCAGGAAGATGTTCGAGGCATGCTACCCGAACACGCTTGACACGACGGTGAAGGGCAAAGGCTACGTCATCACCGGCGATATAGACGCCATGTGGCTCAGGGACTCGGGCCAGCAGGTATGGCCGTATCTCAGGTTCGCGAAGGACGACCCTGCCGTGCGGAATCTCGTCCGCGACCTGCTTGTGCGTCAGTTCGACTGCCTTTTGCACGACCCCTACGCCAACGCCTTCTACGACGACGAAAAGCGAGAGAGCCAATGGAAGAGCGACAAAACCGAAATGAAGCCGGGGGTGCACGAGCGCAAGTACGAGCTCGACTCCTTGTGCTATCCGCTGCGCCTTGCGCATGGCTATTGGAAGGCTACGGGCGACAAAACCCCCTTTGGCGACAGATGGCTCGATGCCGTCGGAACAGTCCTTGCGGCGATGCGCGAGCAACAGCGGAAGGGCGGACAGAGGACGTCCTACCGCTTCGAACGCGAAAACGCGAAGGCGACCGACACCTTGACGAACGCCGGCTGGGGCCCGGAAGTAAAGCCCGTCGGACTGATAGCGAGCGCGTTCCGTCCTTCCGACGATTCGTGCACGTATCCGTTCCTCGTGCCGTCGAATTTCTTCGCCGCAGACGTCCTTGAGAAGACGGCGGAAGTCCTCGAGAGCGCGAACGGAGCGAAGCGCCTTGCGGACGAGTGCCGCGCCCTCGCCGGAGAAGTCCGCGAGGCGCTGCGCAGCCACGCCGTGGTCAAGACGGAGAAGTACGGCGAGATCTACGCGTTCGAGGTCGACGGACGCGGCGGGGCGCTTTTGATGGACGACGCCAACGCACCGTCCCTTCTTTCGCTTCCCTACCTGTGCGGCGTCGACAAGGACGATCCCGTGTATCTCAACACGAGGCGCTTCGTCCTGAGCCGCGACAACCCCTTCTGGTTCGAAGGCAAGGCGCTGAAGGGAATAGGCTCGCCCCACACGGAGAAGGGGCGCGTCTGGCCGATGTCGATCATAATGCGCGCGCTTACCGCCCAGACGTCCGGAGAGGCGAAAGAGTGCCTTTCGGCGCTCGCGAACTGCACCGCCGGAACCGGCTTCATGCACGAAGGCGTGGACGCGGACGATCCGGCGAAGTATTCGCGAAGCTGGTTCGCCTGGGCCAACACGTTGTTCGGGGAACTCGTCTGGAACATGGTGTCTCGCGGCGAGATAGAGCCGCCTCCGAACGATTTGTCCTCATGGGTGCGACCCGAAATCGGCACGGGCGGGAACGGGCATGCGTTTCCGGGCGCGGCATATCCGTTCGGATTGGTCCAGGCCGGACCCGACACCGGCTGCGACGGGTGGGGACATTGCTCGGGATACCGCTTCGAAGAGAAGGAAATCAAAGGCTTCTCGCAGACGCACCTCAGCGGCACGGGATGCACCGACCTCGGCGATTTCCTGTTCTTCCCGTATTGCGGCCCATCGCGCGAAGACGGTTTTTCGAGCGATTTTGACAAGGGTTCGGAAACGATGGAGCCCGGCTATTACGCGGTTGACCTCGGCAGGTCCAGGACGCGAGTGGAGGTTTCCGTAAGTCCGCACTGCGCGATATACCGCTTCACTTTTCTCGACGGAGGCGGCGCGAACATAATGTTCGACAACCAGTGGGCGATCGGCGATCCGGGCAGGGATCAGATGCACGACGTCAAGATCTCCGACGACGGCAGACGCAGATTCGAAGGCGAGAAGCGGCGCTGGGGATGGGTGCACAGGACTTTCGCATTCTCGCTTGAATTCGACAGGGACTGGTCCGGCTTTTCCGATCTGCCCGCCACCGGCGGCAGACGCGACGCGGGACGCCGCAATTTCCGGTTCGACATGAAGCGCGGCGAGACGCTGACCATGAAGATCGGCCTGTCTTCTGTCTCGCCCGGAAAGGCCCGCCGGAATCTCGACGCGGAAATCCCCGGCTGGGACTTCGCGAAGACGAAGGCGGACGCGAGGGCGGCGTGGAACGGGATGCTTTCGAAGATGACCGCCAAAGGCGGCGCGGCGGAACTCGAGACTTTCTACACCGCGCTGTACCATCTTTTCCTGCAGCCCGTGAACATGGCCGACGTCGACGGCGAGTATCGCGGCGACGAGGATATAGTCAAGAAGTCCCCCTGCGGCGAATACTACTCGACTTTCTCGTTCTGGGATACCTTCCGCGCGGCCAATCCGCTGTACACGATTCTCGTGCCGGAGAAGATAGCGCCGATGGTCGCGTCCTGCGTCGAGCACCAGAGCATCGCCGGATTCCTGCCGATCTGGGCGTTGTGGGGCAAGGACAACCAGTGCATGATCGGCACGCACTCGATTCCTCTGCTCGCCGACGCCTATTTCAAGGGACTTCTCGGCGGCAACGATCCGGAACGCGTTTACCGGGCCATACGCGCCACTCTGCGCGAGAACCACCCCCGCCGCCAGAAGGAGAACTGGGACGTGCTCGACAGATACGGATACTATCCATTCGACAAGATAAGGTCGGAATCCGTCTCGCGCCTGCTGGAATGCGCATACGACGACTGGTGCGCTGCGAAGATGGCGAAGGCGCTCGGACACGCGGATGACGCCAGGTTCTTCGCGAAGAGGGCGGGATACTGGAAAAACGTCATAGACCCTTCGACGGGATTCGCGCGCGGACGCGACTCGGCGGGCAACTGGCGCGAGCCGTTCAATCCGTTCGCGCTCGGACATGACGCAAGCCGCGAGAACGACTTCACGGAGGGCAACTCCTGGCAGTGGACGTGGCACGTGCTGCACGATCCGGAAGGGCTCGCCGCCGCGCTGGGCGGCAAGGCGAAGGCCGCCTCGAAGCTCGAAGCGCTCTTCGCACAGCCCGAAAAAGCGGAAGGCATGGGGTTCACTTCGGACGTGACGGGACTCATCGGACAGTACGCCCACGGCAACGAGCCAGGACACCATACGGCGTATCTGTTCAGGTATTTCGGCAAGGGCTGGCGCACGGAGGAGCTCGTGCGCGAGATCTGCGACAAGTTCTACAGGGCCGCCCCCGACGGGCTTTGCGGCAACGAGGACTGCGGACAGATGAGCGCATGGTACCTGCTTTCGGCGGCGGGATTCTATCCGCTGAACCCCGCGAGCGGCGAATACGTGCTCGGCGCTCCGCAGTTGCCGAAGGTGTCGTTCGATGTCGGGAACGGGAAGCGGTTCACCGTCTTGGCGAAGAACCTCTCGCGCGAAAACAAGTACGTGAAGTCCGTCAGGCTAAACGGTCGTCCGCTTGCGGGATTCGTCTTGAGGCACAAGGATGTCGCAAAGGGCGGAAAGCTGGAGTTTGAAATGAGTTCAGTCCGCGAGCGGAAAGGGGGCAGGTGATGGTTCTTGCGGTAATCGCGGCCGTGTGGTTCGACGCGTCCGTCCCCGGATGCGGAGAATGGACCGGATCGTCGGACGCGGACAATCTCAAATACTCGCTGGTCGCAGCTCGTCCGGCGTCGGACCGTGTCGCGACGGTCCGCTTCTCGGCTCCTACGGAATGCGGAGAATATCTCCCGGAGCCGCAAGGCGGCGTTTCACTTGCAGCGTTCGACGGCAGTTTCTGGTGTCTTGCCGAAGAAGACGGCACTAACACATGGGCGCGCCTTTCGGGGGCGGCTCCAGACGGCGGGGATGCCGTGTCTATCTCGGTTTCGTTCAGGCTTTCCGGCGATTCGCTTGTCGCGAGATATTGCATAGGCCAAACTGTCCTCGTCGATGCGTCCTCGCGGGAATGGATTCCGCTCGCTTTCGGCGGCGACGCTGCGGAAGTAGCCTCGTTCGCCTTTGGCGGCGTCAGTAGCGTCGATTCCCTTGCCGGAGACTACGAAAGCGACGGTGCGACCGTCGCGTTTTCGTGCCCTGCGGTCGAGGGTGCCGCGCTCGTCTCCGCAAGCGTCGCGGGCACGGCGCTGGAAAAGGACTCAAGCGGCGCGTTCGTTGCCCTCGCCGGAAGCGTGGCGACGCTGGAGTTCGCCGCAGAGACAGGCTATTTGATAGGCTCGCCATACGCCGGCTACGCGGTGGGCTATGAGGATTCGGTCTGTCCGGAGGATTCGCTCCCGCGCGTCTATGCGGCGAAGGACGTCATACGCATAAACGAGATAATGGCGTCGAATGGCGACACGCTCGCGACCGCTCGGGGCGGCAAGGAGCTCGACTGGATCGAAATACGCAATTCGGCGCCGTTCGAAGTAGACCTCGCAGGCTGGTATCTTTTCGACGGCCCCGACAAGAAAATCTCGAAGTGGACGAAGATAGAAGGAGACTGCACCATTCCGTCCGGAGGCTGCAAGATTGTCTGGGCAGACAAGTCGTACGAATCGTTCGATGAGAGCGAGGCGTATGTGCGCATCGGACTTTCCTCTTCCGGAGAGCCGTTGTTCATCGCCGACACCGCGGGAGGACTGGTGCACAGGGTGGACTTCACCGAGGCGATAAAGGACTTTTCTCAGGGGATTGGACAGTCTGGCGGTCTAGTCTACTACAAAGCCCCCACTCCGGGCGCGGATAACGCCGAGGATGAGTACACGGCGCCGACGGATCCGGTCGAATTCTCCGTCGCGCATGGCTACAAGACGGATTCCTTCGAAGTCGAAATCTCTTGTCCGGCCAACGGCGAGGCGGAAATACGCTACACGCTCGACGGCACGTCGCCGACATCGGCAAGCACGCTCTACGAAAGACCGGTCGCAGTTTCCTCGACGACATGCCTGCGCGCAGCGGCGGTCGACGGACAAAGCATACTCCAGCGCGACAACGCGGCGACGTACATCTTCCTCGACGACGTGCTGTCGCAGGATTCATCGGTCCCCGAAGGGTTCCCCGCGGACGGCGAGGTGAACGGGCATGCGTTCCGCTACGGCATGGACCAGTCTGTCGTGAACGGGAAAGACGGCGAAAGGCTGGTGCGCTCGTTCACGAACGGAATCGACACCGTTTCGATTGTCATAGATCCGGCGAATCTTTTCGATTCCCAAACTGGCATATACGTGAACCCGCAAGGCGACGGGCGCGAGTGGGAGCGCGCGACGATGGTCGAATGGATCACACCGGCTTCGGGAGGCGACGGTTTCTCGGCCCCTGCGGGACTGAGGATCCGCGGAGG
>SUVZ01000207.1 GCA_015061765.1 Lentisphaerota bacterium | reverse complement strand
GAGGGGGAAGCCGCATCGACATGCACCGCAGCGATTGAGACCGAAGGTCGAAATAGCCCGAGCATCGCGCAGGGCCTACCTTCGCTTCGGAGGGTATCTTGCCGAAGGCAACCCGAAGGGCGCACAAGCGGGTGCGCAACGTCGAAGCGTGGGTCTCTACTCTACAAAAAACAAAATGATACACTTATTGGAGTTAAGGAGGAAAGCGATGTTTACACAGAACGGAAAAATGCGGCTTCAGGTTTTCGTTTTCTGAAGTCAGAAGATGCGTCGGCGGCAATGCTGAGGCGTCGTACTTTGTCTTGCAAGGCGGGACAAATATTGCATGATACAGTAATAGTGGCGCTTGCCTGTTTTGCGCTTGCCGCGCAGTGGGCGGCATATGCCGCTGAAATCCCGGCTGATTGCATATATCTTGTGGCATCTGATTCCAGTAAATATCATGCCTCGCTGACGACAGATGCGACACATAGCAATTGGGCGGGCGGGGTAAAAAAAGGAGAAGGGAACTACTATATACCGGAAGGCATGACGGCGCAGGCCAATGGCACTGCGCAGACTGTCATTGGAACGATCTACTGTGCCGGTCGTGTGACTTCAAGAGGTTCTGCCAGTGAACCTGTTACATTTGATGATTTACGTCTTTTGGAAGGAGGCGATCTTTATCATTCCTTAGTCTGCCAAAAGAGGGGCAATATCACTGTGCTGTCGGAAAATCCTGACAAGCCGTCTCTTCTCTCCTATGAACGGACTACACAGTGGAGCGAATGGTTTAATCTTGCGGCGGCTGTCACCGGATCGGAAAACAGCCAGCTTTTATATCGGATGAGCGCCGGCGGAAAGGGTTTTCTTATCCTTAATGACGGCTCTGATTGGAGTGGGTTCAAAGGCACTTTGCGCATAGAGGATGGAGCTGGAATCCAGAACGTGAGAAATGTGCCGATCGTAATGTCTGGTTCAGTGCGGTTCGGGCGTGGCGGTATTTTGAGTCTGAAGAATACAGATGCATCCTATTCGTTTGGTGGATTGAGTTTTGTGGAGGATGGCGTGATCACGAATAACGCGTCTGGGTCGGCATTGACGGTTTCGGGGATGTTCGATACCGGAACAAACTGTTTCTGGCTTAGTACCAATGCAGGAACGTTCGGCACGTTGAATTTGGGTGATGGGCTGACCTTACGCAATCCCCAGTCATCTCCGGCGAGTCTCTTGCATGTCACGAACCGTCTTTTTGTCGGGAAGAATGTTATGATTGAATATCCGTCGGTGTTGATGTCGTTTGGTTCGAACCCTACAAGCGTACTGTTGATGAAACTTTCGCCGGAGGCTGTGTCAGCGGGAATCCCCGATCTTTCGGGCGTGAAGGTGGTGTTTAACGATTCCTCGACTTTCGGATTCGGATATTTGCGGTCGGAACCGGATGCTGATGTGGAAGACGGTGTTTTGGTCTATGCCACGCACATTCCAATCATCCGCTATACAGGTGCGGATGAGTACAATAATGCTGGTAATAGAGGTAATTGGCTTGATCCCAAACTTTCATTGACTGGATGGGAAGATGGTGCGTATCCAAGCGGTGACGACAAAATTTACTGTTTGGGGGTGCGTACATTCTTTTGTTCAGGATACACAACCTTCCCGGCAAATACTTTGGTCTGTCGTAAGGAATTGTGCATGACTGGATCGGGATTTGTCACAAATGCTGTTCTTTCGGGTGCTGATGGGGAGGTGTATGTGCGCGCAGATAAACTCCATCTTGGCGGCAGACTTCGTTCAGTCGGTACGGGCGTGATCAGGGTGTTGGATGAGCACACGTTTTACCTGGACTCTACGGTGTATGGGGATGGAGATCTTGTATTCATCAGCCATAAGCCTGCAGAGACAGGCGGCGCTACAGTTTATCTGACGGCTGACAATTCCGGTTGGACCGGCAAATGGTCGACTCAATGGCTTGAGAGTCAATGTCCGTCAAATGCGGTGTACCATGCGCGCATCGTGGCCGGAGATGCCAATGCGTTGGGAGGTAATCCGTCAGACTTTGTCTATGACGCGCAGAGGCTCGACTGCTATGCAGAGCTTCGCCTGACGAACACAACGGTTCAGACGGCGTCAAATCGAGGTTTGTACGTGAAGGAAAATGGCATTGTCCGAGTCGATCAGGGGGCGACGGCCGATATGACTGCTCCGGTGACGTTGGAAGGGACGATTTACAAGGTCGGGGCAGGCACGTTTGGTTTTGGCGGCGGCATAAGGTGGGCGTTGAACAACGATCCTGCAGATGGCGTCAGTCCGGCGGATGGCATGAACATCGTGCTCGTCAAGGAAGGAGCGATAAAGGGTCGATCCCTTGCGGGAGCCGCTGTGACTTTCGCTGCGGATACTGCAATTGCCGCAGATGATGTGTCGGGGGCTTTGGATCTTTCCGAAGCGACGGTGACAGCCTTGGGCAAGGTGTCGTTGATGGCTGATGCGAATACACTTTCCGAGCCGGAGCAGGCGGTGGTCTATCCGATTGTGAAGGTTTCATCTTCTGCAGCAGAATCGCTCAGAGATTCGTTCAAGGCGGCAAAGTCTCCTTGGAAAGGATGGCGCGCTACGCTGGAATCGGAAACCGACGCACAGGGGAATGTCATTTATTCGGTGAAGTACGGAAAGAAGGGATTTATACTGTCGGTTCGGTGATTCCCTACAAAGAAACCATGATAAAGGACATATTGATATGGAAGCAGTAATCAGTTTGAGACGGTCGGTCAGGTTTGGTTTTGCCGTTGCTTTGGGGTTGGTTTGTGGTTGCATGGAAGGTAATGTCGGTTCGTCGAGGAATGTTCCGATAAACGAGATATCCATTGAATGCGGCGGCGGGAAGATTGGCGATGCGTCGGAAGAGCTGTCGAAGCATCTGTCTCTTGTCGCCGGCTCAAAATTCGTCTCCGCCATGCAGAATCCAGCGCTGACGATTGTGTTGGGTGTGAAGGCGCCTGGGGAGGGCGAACCGGTGGATTTTACGTCCTATGCCAAACTTGTCGGCGACAAGCTGTATCTTTGGGGCGATGACCGTGAAGACCGTCCCGGTACGCTATTCGCGGTCTATGGATTTCTGGAGACGATTCTCGGCGTAATATGGCCCATGCCTGGCGACGATAACATTGTCGCACCCGCGGCGGATAGACTGAACATTCCGCAGAACTGGTCTTGGCGCTACTGTCCTCCTCTCAAAAGCGGAATGATGCGCGGAGGAGATCTTCAGCGGAAACGCCTTTTTGACCGCCGTGGCAATTTTGCGCCGATGGCTTTACGGAGATCGCAAGAGCAGATCATTGCAGACAGAAAGAACATCACAAGATGGAAGCTCAGGCAAAAGATGTTTGTTCGCGAGAACATTTTGTTCGGACATGCATTTGGTCGTTGGAACAGTAAATATATCAAAACGCATCCCGAGTATCTGGCTTTGCAGCCGAATGGAGAGCGCGGCACATCGTCGCCGATGCGCAATCAGCGCCACATGAAACTCTGCGTTTCGAATGAGGCGGTTGTCGACCAGATCGTACGCGACTATATTGATGCGGGGAAACCAAAATACTACAACGTCTGTCCAAACGATGGAGGTAATTTCTGCCGTTGCGAGAAGTGCCGCGCATTGGACTGTCCGCAGACTGAAGACGAGCGGACGATGAAAACCCTGCTGCCCGGCACAATGACCGACCGGTATGTGAACTTTTGGAACCGGATCGCCAGAAAGCTCACGGCCATCCGTCCGGATGTGATGATTTCTACATATATATATTACTGTTATCGTGATCCACCGCGCCGCGAGCGTATCGAGTATCCTGACAACATGTGCTTTGGAATGGTTCCATCGGCTGAGGATGACAATCTCGCCATGATTCGGGGCTGGAAGGCAAAGGGGATGAAGCATTTCAAACTGCGTCCGAACTATCTTTGCTACTCTGGTTGGATGATGCGGGGGTGTGAACGGTTCTATTTTGAAAACTTCAAGATGAACTATCGTGAAGGGATGTTCGGCGTCGATTATGACGGCTCCCCTAGGGGGGATATACTGGCATTTGAGTGCTATGCGATAGCCAGGGTTATGCAGAATCCTGATATAGACTTTGAGACGGTGGAACGTGAATTTCTGTCCATTTTTGGCAAGGCCGCGGAGAAGATGAAGGTGTTTTTCGACCGTATCCGTCTCCGCAACGAAAAGGCACTTGTTGCAAAGCAGAAGATGAATGCTTTTGAAAAGGAAATGGTACTTGACGATTCCGAACTTGTTAAAACGGTTCAAAGAGCGAATTCCACGGAGGTTCTTATGGGCGACATCAAGCTCCTCGATGAAGTGCTTGCGGATCCGGATCTTTCGCCGAACGTGCGCAAACGAATCGAGAGAATGCGTATCCTTGTAGAGCATGCGATTCTGACGAGTGATTTCATGAACGCATGGGATCGTACGGGTACCGGTAGGGTCGCACCAGATTTTGTGGAGAAAGGGATGAAGCTTGTTGATTTTCGGGTTAACAAGGTGGCTCCGGTAATAGAACCGTTTAATTGGGGCAATACATTCAGGAAGCCTCCGGTCGAGGCCCAGTACTGGTTGAAAGAACCTCTTTGGTCTGCACTAAAGGCCAAATATCCTGAGATTGAGAAGTCACCCAAAAAATAAAAGTTTTGCGGTAACTCCAAAGGAAGTGGGGCGACATAGCCCACAGATTCGCAAGTACTGCCGACCATCGGCTATGAGCTTGTGGGCCCTGCCGAGGTGAAAATCTTCGACGAAGTGGGGATGCGCCGAAGTGCCGCCGACTCGCCGTACGGCATTCGCGCTTTCTGCGTAACCCCGGGGCCTGTGATGACGCGTCCCGGCATGGCGGGCATGAAGACGCTTCTTGATACGCAGGCCGAGCCGTAGGAACTTGTCGATTGCATCCTCTACCTCTGTTCTGAAAATGGCCGATGCGTGACGGGATCCAACCACGTCATGGACTGCGGTCGCCTCACAATGAAGCCGCAATAAAGCGATTTTCTGGAAAATGAAGGTCCAGACCCTCGATTTTTAGCCATGCCACATGTCATCGGGCTCACACCAATATGTATATGGAACGCTCATTTTTACAGACCTCATTTTCTCTAACGTCACGAATTATGGCACAAAATTGTAAACGAAATGAAAACGTTTTAAAAATGTCGATGTTTATGTTTCTGCGGAGCAGGAGGAACTTCGCGCCACAATATTCGAAGTGTTCAACCTAAATTCGGCAGTTGGACAGGTTCTTTTTTAACGCAGAGACGCAGAGGCGCAGAGAAAACGGTTTATTTTAAGTTTTTTGAAAGTTATCTTCTTTTATGTAACCCCACACCATCGACACCCGATGGGTGAAGATTCATTCCGTCAGAAAATTCTAGTATTTTCCATTTTTCACATTACTTCACTTTTCTCTGCGTTACTTTGCGTCTCGCGGCCCCTTGCGGCCCTTCGGGTTCGCTTCGCTCAGACAACCCGACGACTTCGTCGCGGGCGCATCTCGCCTCTGCGTTGAAATCAACAGCCGTTTTTAGGTTCAATGACATTGCCGGCTTCAGAAGATTGAGAGATGTGGCAAAATCGGCAAAAGAGGATGAGAGGCTGAAATCTGGAATCGGGCAAGAGAATCGAAAAAGTGTATCTTTTTTGATTTTTCAGCCCCGTGAAAACGTGTGAATTTGGATAGTGTCAGCTCTTGGAAAATGTGAAATAATGGCTTGTCCCAGGAATTCTGTGGGGACAGACCCTGTTTGCGATGATGAAAATCTTCGGTGAATAGGCGGCGGTTTTAAGAGATATAGTTACTTGGCGGAGGTGAAGATTTAGTTGGAGTTTCGAACTTGCAAAGAACGGAAACGAAACATGAATGTTAAAGTGAACTGGGAAATGAGGGGTCTGTCCCTCGATTTTCCTGACCCTCTGCAAAGTTGATACCGACCCTCTGCAAAGTACGTACTAACCTTCGAGTGAGTACGTACTGACCCTTTGCGTTGCCCGTACAGACCCTTTCAGTTAGGCATACAGGGAAAGTGCTTAGGGAGTACAGGAGAATTTGCCTACCAGAGGTGCTTGCAAAACCTCGAGCATGGGAGGGGCAGCGTCCCCGCTGCCCGCGATTCGCCGCCGTACGGGCAACGAGGACGTTGCCCCTCCCTGGTTTTGCAAGTGCTTTTATAAGAGGCGGCGGATAAATGAGAATATGGTTTGGACTGATTCTCAAGATTATGATGCGGACGAAATCTTATATACTGCCAGAACTGTGCTATTTGACAAAACCAATCAGTTAATGCGCGAAATTACAATTCTTTTCGGGGTCTCTCCCCAGTTGTTCCAACCGCAACAGGGCGGTATGGGCGGGGGCGAACCGTGAACAGGCGAAGCGAATCCCGCCGATCACCACCGCTATGGTCAAGTCGCACATGATTGAGGAGACGGGCGGGCGTGACGCGAAGTCCATGGCGGCCTGGGATGTGGATCCGCTGCAGGTCAACGTGCCGGGAGACTGGAGCGGCGCAAAGGAGAAGATAGGACTCAAGAAACCCTCGAAGCGCAACGAGGGCATGGTTGAAGAGAACATCAAGGCCGCCATAAAGTTTCTTGTCCGAAAGGGATTCGGAGTTAGCGGACAGCCCGCCTCGCGCAGACCGAAGGGCGTATTTGATGATTGGCGCACCGCTCTTCGCCGATACAACGGAAGGGATGATGAGATGGTGGACGGGCGCAGCTACAGTGAGACGTACGCAGACCATATCGTTGACAGGGCCAAAGACCCTGGGCGTTTCGTGGCCAT
>SUVZ01000206.1 GCA_015061765.1 Lentisphaerota bacterium | reverse complement strand
CACAAATGCGGTTGCATCTTTGTGCCAGGTGACATTGCGGTTGATATGGGAGCCGGCAAAGTATTCCATGCCCGGCACTCCATACTTTTTCGGAGATGAGGTGAACGTATGCCAGACGACAAGGTTGGCGCCGTCGGCGTATCCGATATCGGCAAGCGGCTTCAGGAACGAAGGATCGACTGAATAGTGGCGGTGCATGTGGGTGAACGCCTCAAGCGAAACGCGCCTGCGGCCTTCGCGGCGCGCCGAAAGAACGACAGCCCGCTGGAAGTACCGCCCGTTTCGGTTGGCCCGCCCGGAATCGGGCGTGGTAAGCTTCTCATTGATCGGCCAGAATTCCCCCTGCGGAAAATCGTTGTGCATGAGCATATCAAGCTGGTCGCAGTCGAGCACGGTGTTGCGGCTGTACCACTCCCACGGACCGCCGGATTCGGAATACACCTTAAGTCCGTGCGAATGCGCCCATTCGCGCATTGTGGCGTAGAGCGTATTCTTGATGGTCTGCCAGGTTATTCCCTTTTTGACGTTGCCTTCGTAACTGACGGAATAGATGTGCGTAAATGTAGTACCGATGAGATCGGGGACTCGCTTGAGAATCGGTCCGAGAGCGGCATCAAGATGTTCAATGACCGCCTCTCTGCTCGTCACATCCGTTTCGTGCGCCTTGCCGTCGATGAACCGCTGCAACGTGCCGCCGGACGCTGCGCAGTTCATCGTGAACTCAAGGCCGACCCGGGCGCATTCGCGGATTGTGAATTCCACAAGATCATACCACGGCTCGCTGCCCCATACGATTTCCGCCTTGGGATAGCGCACATGACGGTCGTCGTCATGATATCCGCGCGAGTCCAGCATGTTTATGCCGCCGAATCCCAAACGCTTGATGGCCTCAATGTCGGCGGTGATCGATTCGCGGTCGGCCTGACCGTTAAACCAGGCGAAATAACTCCAGGGCTTGGCGGCGTCCGGCGGATTGACAAAATCATTCCACAGCGAGAGCCGTACATCCGGAGCCGCGGCGGCGCAGGCGGCATTCGCCGCCATACACGCAACCGCCGCCATCGACATCAATCTCAAAAACATTTCTTTAAACCTTTCTTACTTTACCAGCAACGTTGCCAGTTACGCTACCGACCACGCTACCGACCACATTGTCAGTTACGCGACCAGCTACACTGCCAGCTACGTTGCCGACTGCAATAACTTCCAAGAACATTTCTTGAATGTCGCTGGAACCTCTTTTTAATCTTCAAGAAAATTCTTCCAACCTCCATGTCCTAAATTATATCCCATCCGGCACTTTCGATTCAATGTATATTTTCGCAACCACGTAGTATATTTTCGCAACCATTCCATTCATATCACACCCCTAAACGAGAATTAATCCGAAGAGAATTCTCGTTTACTTATCTATCTGTTTTTGATATCATCTTTCGCCATTTAAACAGGTGTGCGTATATTGATTGTTGAGGCGAGAAATCACCGTGTTCAACAACCGATTTCCAAACCTGACAAACCGGCAATTATTTCAATACAGCGAATAAATACAGAAGGGAAATACAATGGACAGAACAACGGCAAAGCATCTTGCAAAACGAGGAAAGATGCCCTCGAATCCGTCCAGGGAGAGTCGTACCTTCTCTGAGCGAAATCCTGATTTCTTCAAGTGGTTTCATGAATCTGTGATGGGGTTCGACTCGGAAGAATACCGTCGCGAGTTCTGGAAGGAAGCAAGAAAGACTGGCCGCTCAATCGGCCATATTCCCTATGGATTGGAGGAGTATCATCGCAGAAGAGACACTCGTCTTGAGGGCGCTGCGATACTTCTTGAGCTTTTCATCGGCGGAAGCGCGCTTACAGTATGGCTCATGCGCCGGATGATCGACCGGCACATACAGCGCATGCGCCGCCCATCTTACTACGAAACCGAGCGCGCACGCCGCCTTGGACTTGCCGAAGAACGTCGTCGCATACGCAGAAGGCGCACGATAAACGCGATGCCAAGCAACGAAGAATTACTTGAGGCATTCGGCAAAGCGAAGGATTCTGTTGCAAATATGATACGCTTCGGCTCTCTAATTGAGGATCTTGAATGCTATGTGGACAATACGCCATATTTTAAGAATGGGCATCTGATTGGCCGCAGAGGTGGGATAAGGCGATATCTCGAGCGTGAAATACCAGAGCTCTACGCCCGATATAAGACGGTGATGAAATACAAAGCTCTTTCAAGAAAATTCCGTCAGGCAACGGGCATCACGGACCCCATCCCTGCCGCATCGCTTATTCCGGAAAAGGAGGAAAAGGAGCTGTGCAGAGAAAACGAGAATTCAGTTCGGAATGAATTCTCTCGTAAAAATGAAGACGGAATAAATCAGCAAGAAATACAAGAGAAACAGAAGAAATTGGAGAGATTGGAGAGATTGGGGGAGAAACTGGAGAGATTGGAGAAACAAGAGGAATTGGAGAGAAGGGAAAAATCAGCTAATTTGAAGAAGCAGGCTGGCTCTGAAAACAAAACGGGCAAGAGCGATGTTTCAATGGCGAATATGCTGGCAAGAGAAATTCTGGAGGCGTGTGAAGGATCAATCATATCGCTTGCGGCGCAGTTGGAAATGCGAATAAACCCAGACTACACACCTGCAATTCGCGCAAGCGGCATTTCACATGATATTACGGCAAATGGCAATCGACAAGACTTGTCATCTTGCCGCCCAACTCAAAGTCGATATTCGCCAAGTCATCAATGCGCCTGAAACCGGCACCATAGCAACAACCATTCCGGAAAACCCAAATGCCATAAAGCACTGTCGCTATTAAGCCCGATTTCGACAAAATTCAATCAAGAATACCAGAAGCATGTTTCAACTCAAAAAAACTAATGCCTTGTATTTCCGGGATGAGGCGATTCGGCTCTTTACTCTTCACTCAGCACACGCCACCGGCATTTTGCGAATATCCACCCCTAACGCCGGAAGGCTGATCTGCGCCGCAGAACAGCAGCCGACAGCAATGCAGCAATCGATCGGCTCATACGTCATATTGACCGTAAACAACCAATCTTTTCCTTCGTGGCGGAACGCCTTGGCGATGACCCCTTGCGACATTCCGGAAACCTTGGGAGCCTTTTCAGTAGACAACAAAACCGGAATATACTTTACCGCTTCGCCATACGCCCGGCACACCTCAGCCCAACGCCGCTCAAACGGATCCTTTTTATCCTTTCGCCTAAGCGAAGTGTAACTGAAAGCGCACACGCCGTTGGCTCCGGAAACAATGCACTGCCAAAGCATATTCTTGACTTCCGCCTCGGTAGGCGCTTTGGTGGGGAAGAGATTATTCTGAACTTCATTGTCGAAAATCTGCGGCACCTGCAACACCGCCTTACCCATAGCGTCGCGGCAGGTGCGCCTGGTCCAATCTTCCACCATTGATATCGGAGCATGGTTGCGCGAACCGATCGGGTACGGATCCGTGCCCAGCACATCGTACGTTCCTGCATATTCAGTGAGGTGGTTCATCTGATAGAGCACCATGAAAGTCGGATGATCAGGATCGTTTCGCGACACGAGCTCGTGCCTTTCCTTCAGCCGGTCGATCCATGTCGGACCGAACTCGTCATTGATGTACCAGGCAAAAAGCGCCGGATGATCCTTTACTTTCTTTACTTCCCTCTCCACCCATTCGCGCTCCGTTTTTTCGTCGACAATCTCCCTTGGGCACGACTCCTGTCCTAAAAACACACCCTTGATCGAATAGATCACTTTCTTGCCGGCGGAATGAAAGCGATCCAACTGTTCGCGCGTCGGCCTGCGGTAGCACATGACGCAGTTGAACGGACTGTTTGAAATATCGAGAAACGCCTGCTCGGTGATGTATGTAAGATAAACACCCACGGGGAAGAACGGCTTGCCCTCCACAAGAAAACGATTGTGCTCATCAACCCGTACTTTCCAATCGGGAACCTTCTCCACTCGGCTGAATACGAGCGAACGCCGTTCGACAACGTTGCCGCCATCATCCACTATGCGCAGCGAAACCTTGGACTTACCCATCGGCAATGTATGTATGCCGACTTGCACCCGAGCGATTTTGTCCGTCACAGTCCCTTCAACAGCGCGGACGGCACCCGACACATCAGGGATGTCGAACATCGCCTTGAGCCCGCGAGCGGCAAGTTCTTTACCATCGACCGAAAGTGCCGCCGAGAAGATCACATCCCCTTTTGCCGCCGTGTCGCGGTGAACATCGGATACGAGCTGCCCGAGAATAAGCGGCTTATCGACCTGAACGCAGGAGATATCGTCGAACCATGCGGTGCCGTAGCGGTTCTTGGTGACATACGGAGAAAATTCACACGTTACGGTATTCGTGGGAATATCAAGCTCGAAAGAAATCTCGCGCCAATCCTTGACCGTACCGCGCACACCGTACGCGACGGCATTGCAGAGTTTCCTTTTTTCATTGTTCCTGCAAATTACATAAAGTGACGCGCCTTGGCCTTTCCCCAAGACATTTTTCGCCCGCACCCAAGCGCCGAAACGATATCGCTTACCCGGCTCTACGGCTACAACCTGCGTAGGAAACGAGTAAGAGGATTTTCTTCCGATTACGAATTTGAGCGCCGTCGACCCATTTCGCCCTTCACCCTTCACATACGAAAAAGTTTTGCGCGGCTCATCCCAATCCGACACAATACCATCGGCGGAAAAATTCTCGAATCCGGGATTGCGCACCACGTTGGCGGAAGAATCCGCCAACACCATACCGACGGAACCTATTGACAATAAAGCAAAAATACATCTTTTCATTGTTATACTCCTTAATCAGTTGAAGTTTCAAGTTGAAGTCGAAGGAAGTTTATAGTTCGAGTTTTAAGTTCGAGTCCAAGAGTGGAATTTCCCTTGAGGGGAAATTTTGCCCAAAGCAAAATTCCGCTGTTCAACTCATCTCCCATCACTCATCTCTCATCTCCCATCACTCATCTCTCATCTCCCATCTCCCATCACTCATCTCTCATCTCCCATTACTCATTACTAAAAAACCCATCAGCGCACCACGACTACTGTACCCACCTGTTTCTCACCAACAATGGCGAACCAACCGAAGTTGTAGAGTTCCGATTCCGATGCAGGCCCGAAATCTTCAGTCTGAATATACCGCTGCTTATTTGAAGGATCTGCCGTACCGACGCATATCCATCCACTTTCCGCATTCGCATAACGGTACACCTTTATAATATCAACATCCTCAATCCGGGCAAGTCTGGGATCATAATGGAACTTGAGATTTACGGTTTCAAAATCTACTTTATGTCTTGGTGCCAAGTCACGGTTGCGGATAGTACTAATGGAGCCAAAATATCCAATTCTCCAGACGGATGACTTAAAAAATCTACTTCCGGACGGTAATCCCATAGGAATATCTTCACGATCTGTCGCATACAATTCCGAAATCACATACTTACCAGTGGTTTTGTGGGTTGCGTTATCGAATTTATAAGTGAATGTATTGACTTCTTGAGCATCGCTCGCAGAAGGAAAGCCGCCGACACATATATGATTTCCTTTGCGGGGCAGACTTCTCGGCAACAAAAGTCGTCCCTTATTGACTGCGTAGTAGCCGTTGGTACCACAAGTATTTCTAGAATCAGTATTATGTGGAAGCCCCATTTTAGAGAAATCAAGATCCCGTTCGCTACCCTTACCGTCTGCTATCACCTGCCCACAAAGAACAAAGCCACCCCAGTAATCTCTACCAAGTTCACTATATTCGTTCATTATTGAACCGGCTTTGTCAAAGCCTACGAATCCGTAGCCGGATATAACCCCTGCTGAAACTGCGGCGCTCAAACCCACCGTCATTGATATTTCATGCGCATTTTCAGTTGAATCAAAAAATAAACTTCCACCCTCCAATTCCAGGCTGGCATTGCCATTGAAGCTTTTGCCTAACACAAACCCACATACGTTTGATATAACGGCTCCATTACTGATATGAATGTAACATTTAGAGTTCGTTCTACCAGGTGCTGTTATTCCGGAAACAGAAACAACGGCATTATTTTGCAATTCAAGTATTCCACGGCAACGAGTATCGTATTTATCAGCCATTAACAACGTATTGAAATTCACCGACGCTCCACTTTCAACCGTCAATTGCGCTGTACCGGCAGTTTTTCCCAAAGTAACTTGTTTAGTATTCGTCCATGCCGCACCGCTTTTCACTGTAACGAGCGCATTGGAGGGATCGCCGCCGTCGGTTGCATTCTCATGTCCGATAATGACATTATCATCGATCTTTTCCGACTGTGAAAATGTTTTGCTGTTGAAGTACACATCCGCATACAACATGTGCATACAACTTGCCGCCAATGATATGCAAATACACTTTTTCATGACAACATTCTCCTTGTTTAGAAATTCAGGACAAATTATACCGCAAACTCAAATATTTTTGTTGTTCTTTTGCGTAAGGATTTTATGTATTTTTACGCAACGCTTTTTGGGGAATATTTTGCTATAATTTCAGCCTATGACGGAAAAGACAAAAAGCGGCGATTCTCAGAAAATACTCATCTCGATACGCTCTCTCAGGCGAGCGTCTGCGCGCGATGTGATCTCCGGCATATTCAACCATCTGGAACGTACTTCCGACTGCAACATCTGCCTGATGCAATCGGTGGAAAATCCGATAACGCCCGAAAAGATCAGTAACGCCGAAAAAAGCAATGTGGCCGGATTGTTCATATCCAAAGCCGAAGATGCCGAGCTTATGCGCGCATTGGTCGACACCCCTATCCCTATGGCGGTCATCGGGATAAAAGAT